>JAGQUI010000164.1 GCA_020438595.1 Propionibacteriaceae bacterium
CGGCGGTGAGGGTGCCGTGGTGGGCTTCGACGATGGCGCGGGAGATGGTGAGCCCGAGGCCTGAGCCGGTGCTGGTCGGCCCCTTGTGGAAGCGTTGGAAGATCTTGTCGGCTTCCTCCGGCGGGAAGCCGGTGCCGGTGTCCCGGATCTCGATGATCGCTCGGGGGTGGCGCGGGTTCGCGCCAGCGGTGGCGCGGATCGTGACGGCGCCGCCGGCGGGGGTGTGTCGGAGCGCGTTGTCGAGCAGGCTGGTGAGGACCTCGCCGATCCGGTCCGGGTCGACGATCAGGTCGGGGGTATCAGTCGCGACGGATCGGGTGAGAGCCACCTCGGCGGTTCGGTAACGGTCCCGGCTCGAAGCGACCGCTGTGTCGATGAGCTGGGCGACCGCGATGGGGCGGGTGCTGAGCAGGAGTTGGCGTTCCTGGGCGCGGGAGACGACTTCGAGGTCCGCGATCAGGCGGCGCAGGCGTGCGCTCTGGCCGGTCAGGGTTTCCACGGTTTGGTCGTCGACGGGCAGGACGCCTTCGGCGATGGCCTCGATGGTGGCTTCGAGGGAGGCGATCGGGGTGCGGAGTTGGTGGGCAAGGTCCGCAGTGAGTTGGCGCCGGGTGGCCTCCGTGGTATCCAGCCGGTCGGCGAGCTGGTTGATCGAGGCGGCGAGGGTCGCCAGTTCGGATCCCATCCGGGGGTCCTCCAGGCGCGCGTCGAGCCGGCCGTCGGCGAGCGCCCTGGCGGTGGTTGCCGCGTCCTGGATCGGGGCTGCGAGCCGGCGGGAGATCAGCCAGCTGATCCCCAGCGCGGTCGCGGCCGCCACCAGGATCCCGACCGCGAGAGCGGTCAGCACGGCCTGTTCAAATGCTCTGGTGACGTGTTCGAGGACCTGGGCGTCCACGACGACGCCGGCATTCTGCAGGTGAAGCTGGAACAGCGGCGGCGCGAGCAGAACCGCAGCGACCAGGACCGTGCTGGCACCGGCCAGGATGACCAGTCCGATGTTCAACAGCAGCCGGCCGGCCAGGCCGAGCCCTGGCCCCTTCGCATTGGCGTCCGCTCTGGTCATCCGGGGCCCATCCGGTAGCCCACGCCGCGGACGGTGAGCACGTAGCGGGGCGAGCGCGGATCGTCGCCCAGTTTTCGGCGCAGGTGCCCGATGTGGATGTCGACCAGGTGCTCATCGCCCTTCGCGGTACCCGCCGTGCCCGCCCACACCGCGTCCAGGAGCTGCTGCCGGGTGAACACCACCCGGGGGCGACTGCTCAGGGTCTCCAGCAGCTCGTACTCGGTACGGGTCAGCGCGACCAGGTCCGATCCCACGCGCACCTCGCGGGCCGGGGGGTCGACGGTGAGGTCGCCGAACACCCGCAGCCCCGGCTCGTCCGGCTCCGGGGTGGCGTCGACGCTACTGCGCGGGCGGCGCAGCAGCGTGCGGATCCGTGCGAGCAGCTCCCTTGGCGAGAAGGGCTTGGTGACGTAGTCGTCGGCGCCCACGCCGAGACCGACCAGCAGGTCGACCTCGTCGGCGCGGGCGGTGAGCATCAGCACGTAGCAGCGGGAGAAGGTCCGCAGCCGGCGGCAGACCTCGATCCCGTCGATGCCGGGCAGGCCCAGGTCGAGCACCACCACGTCCGGCTCGGACTCGCGGGCGATGGCGAGCGCGGTCTCGCCGTCGGCGGCGGTGCGCACCTCGAAACCGTCCCGGGCCAGGAATCCTTCCACGACCCGGACCAGGCTCGGCTCGTCATCGACGACCAGAGCGCTCAGCTGCTGGGTACCGGCCACGCTCAGGCGTCCTCCTCCGCGATGAAGGTCCCGTGCCAGGTGTGGTACCAGACTGCCCCGGTGGTGGCGTTCACCGACAGCATGCCCACCATGGTGCCGGTGGTTTCGGTGTCGATCGTGTAGTAGCCGGGGCACGCCTTGACGTCGGCGAGCGTGGACTGGTCGGGCAGGTTCGTCCGCAACCAGCCATCGGCGATCCTCCGCGCCTGGTCAGCGGAGACGGTCGCGTCCCGGGAACCGGTGTTCCACATCATCGCCGGACCGTACTCGGTCGACACCGACCCGTCGCTCGGGTCGACCAGCACCTCGGTGACCGGATTCCCGGCCGAATCCTTCAACTCGACGTAGAAGTTCTCGCGGAACTGCATCACCTCACCCGTGGACAGCCCTTGGGAGGCGGCCGCCTGCGAGGCCCGGGCCCTGGCTTCAGCGATCGTCGACACGGGGACGCCGTCACCGGCGAGCCAGACCTGCGGACCGCCCATCATGTCGCCACCCATCCCTCCGCCGGGCAGGTTCCCCGAAGGCTTCGATGTACCACCGAGGCCGGGGCCGTAGCCCGTGCCCGTGGTGGGCGTGGTCTGGGCCGCCGTGCCCCCGCGCGTGGACACGAGGGTCGCAACCACGGATCCGATCAACACCACGCTCGCCATGACCAGCACAAGCCAGGCCAACCCTCTCGGTGCCGCACGCGTCCCGGGGGCGCCATTCACCGCAGGTCCTCGCCGCGCATCCTCGACAGCGCCTCCCGCTGGGCCTGGTAGGTCTCCAGATCGATCTCACCGCGCGCGAACCGTCGGTCCAGAATGTCCTCAGGGGAATCCTGCGCCGGCCGGGAGCCCGGGGTCACCCGACGGCCTGGCAACAGCCGGCTCACCGCCCAGACGATCCCCGCGATCAGGACGACCCACAACACGACCATGCCGATCATGCCGCCGAAGGGCATCCCGCCCCAGCCCATACCGCCATATCCCATCATCTGCGTACTCCTCGTTCCTGTGGGGCGGCACTCCTCACCGCCCGACACCAACCAGCCTCCCCGCGGCTCGTAGC
Source organism: Propionibacteriaceae bacterium (assembly GCA_020438595.1). The sequence goes on from JAGQUI010000164.1 coordinate 2,836, forward strand.
GATAGACCCCGACGGGATGTAAAGATCTTCCAAAGCCCGGCTACCCCGCGGGTTCGCGTCGGTGCCCGGCGAGGGGGCCCCTCCCGGGCTGAGGGCGCCCGTCGACGTTCACGCAGCCTCGGGCTGTCCCGTGACGTCGAGCCGGTCGGGCCGGAGGTCGAGCCGTCGCAGCAGCTGGGCGTTGAGCGCGACCACGACCGTGGACAGCGACATCAGCAGGGCGCCGACCTCCATCGGCATCACGATCCCGATCGGTGCCAGCACTCCGGCGGCGAGGGGTACGGCGACCATGTTGTAGCCGGCGGCCCACCACAGGTTCTGCTTCATCTTGCGGTAGCTGGCTTTGGACAACTCGATCACCGACACCACGGCACGGGGATCGTCCCCGGCGAGGATCACCCCGGCCGAGGCGATCGCGACATCGGTGCCGGCGCCGATCGCCAGCCCGACATCGGCCTGAGCGAGCGCGGGGGCATCGTTGACGCCGTCACCGACCATCGCGACCCGTTCCCCGCCTGCCTGCAGCTCGGCAACCTTGGCTGCCTTGTCCTCGGGCCTCACCTCGGCCAGGACGGTGTCGATGTCGAGCTCGGCGGCGACCCTGTCGGCCACCGCCCGGGCATCACCGGTGATCATGGCGACCTTCACCCCGGACCGGTGCAGTGCGGCGACCGTGGCAGCCGATTCGGGGCGGACCTCGTCAGCCAGACTGAGCACGCCGAGCAACGAACCGTCACGGAGCACGAACAGCCTGGTCAGCCCCTCCGATCCGGTCTCGGGCGCGTCTGAGGGGTCCGGCAGGTCGTGCTCGGCGAGCAGCCTCGGCCCGCCGACCCGAACCTCCGCCCCGTCCACTTGTGCGGTGACCCCGAGCGCGGGCTGGGAGGTGAATCCGGTGGCTGAGGGCACCGACAGCTGCCGCTGGTCCGCGGCGTTGACGATCGCCCTGGCCAGAGGGTGCTCGCTGTCGGCCTCGGCGGCGGCGGCCAGGGCCAACACCTCATGCTCGGACAGGCCGCCATCGGCGACCTCGACGCCACTCAGGGCCGGAGCCCCCCTGGTCAGGGTGCCGGTCTTGTCGAACACCACGGTGGTCACCCGTCGCATCGCCTCCAACGCCGCCCGGTCCTTCACCAGAACTCCGGCCCGGGCCGCCCGCTCGGTGGAGATCGCCACCACCAGCGGGATCGCCAGCCCGAGCGCGTGCGGGCAGGCGATCACCAGAACGGTGATCACCCGGACGACCGCCTGTTCCGGCTGGCCGATGAGAGACCACGCCAGGCCGGTCAGTGCCGCAGACCCCAGTGCGAACCAGAACAGCCACGCGGCCGCCCGGTCGGCCAGCCGCTGTGCCCTGGAGCTTGAGGCCTGCGCCTGCTCGACCAGTTTCCGGATCCCGGCCAGTGCCGTGTCGTCCCCGATCGCGGTCACCTCGACCCGTAACCCCGAATCGGTACTCACCGTCCCCGCGGTCACCGGGTCACCCGGACCTCGGCGCACCGTACGGGACTCGCCGGTCACCATCGACTCGTCCAGTTCCGCCTCGCCGTCGACGATCCTGCCGTCAGCCGGAATGCTGCCGCCGGGACGGACCAGCACCACGTCCCCGACCGCCAGGTCGGCGGGCGGCACCTTCTCCACCGTGTCGCCGCGCACCACCTCGGCGGTATCCGGCAACAGTGCGGCGAGGGAGTCCAGCGCGTTCGTGGTCTGCGCCAGCGAGCGCATCTCCAGCCAGTGCCCCAGCAACATGATCACGACCAGCAGCGCCAGTTCCCACCAGAACTCCAGCGAGTGGTCCAGCAGCCCGAGCGTTGCGCCCCAGCTGGCCAGGAATGCCACGGTGATCGCCAGCCCGATCAGCAGCATCATTCCCGGACGTCGCGACCGGACCTCGCTGAGCGCTCCGGCCAGGAACGGAGAGCCTCCCCACGCGTAGATCACCGTGCCCAACACCGGCGCCACCCACACCAGGCCCGGCGGAACCTCATACCCCACCAACATCGCGAACATCGGCGACAGAGCCACCACCGGCAGCGCCAGCACCAGCATCACCCAGAACAACCGCCGGAACCGCGCCACATGCCCGCCATGACCACCATGCGCACCATGACCGTCCCGACCACCTCCAGCGTGCCCGGCGTGGCCGACCATCCCGGAGCGATCCGTCCCGTCGTGGGCGTGTGGATGGCCCGCGCGAGCCACCGGCTGCTCCCTGCCCTGCATCTCGCCGGTGCTGTGCATCGCCTCGCGCTCCATCGTCACTCACCTTTCCGCTCAGATACCCATGGGGGGTATACGGGGGCAACCATCCGGCCCCCTCGGGCATTCCCCTACCCCACACGGGCGGGCACAACCTGAGAGAACCTCGCGAGTCATCCACGGGCACCACCCGCCTCGTCGTCCTGGCTCGCCTGTGAGTGGCGACGTACCAGGAGTTGCGCCGGTGCGGGCCCGGCCGGGTTGTCACAACATGAGGGGGACGTACTTCGTCACGATCATCGTCACCACGGCGGTCAGCCAGACCAGGACGACCAGGGCGTCGAGGTCGGAGGCGATGAAGCTGCGTGCGGCCCGGCTGGTCCGTGCGGGGAGGTACAGGTTGCCGTCGCGGATGTTCACGTGGGTGAGCGATGTGAACACCAGGGTCGTGGACAGGGTCACCAGCAGGCACCAGGGGCACAGGGCCCCGATCACGAAGTAGGCCTGGAAGAACAGCCAGTAGGCGAACACGACGCCGAGGGTGTAGACCACCTGCGCGGAGAGCATGAACCACCGCGGGAACCGGACGCCGCCGAGGCTCGCCACGGCGATCGTGATCACCACCGGTTCTGCGACCAGGCCGAGGAACGAGTTCGGGAAGCCGAACAGGCTTGCCTGCCACGATGCGCCGACCGTCCCGCAACTGAGCACGGCGTTGATGTTGCAGGCGAGGGCCGCCTTCGGGTCCGCGGCCAGGATGACCGCGTCGACCGAGAGTACGAAGGACGCGACCAGGCTCAGGCAGGCCGACACCAGCATCGTGGTGAAGATCCAGGCGTTGGCCTGCCGCACCCGCCGGATGCCGCCAAGGACGGACGCGAGCCCGTCCCGGGCGGTACGGGCGCTCTCGGCACGCAGGGAGGTCGTTGGCTCAGGCACCGGCGGCCTGACGGATCGCCTCGTCGAGCGGACCCGCGCTGTACATGTCCCCGCTGAATACCTCGCCGTCGATCTTCACAGTCGGCGTGCCGGTGATGCCGGAGTCGAAGGCCTGGTTGGTGATCTGCTGCACCCACGGCACGTAGAGCCGTGCGCTGAAGGTGTCGCTCACCGAGGAGGGCACGCCGGCTTGCTGCGCGTAGGCGAGCAGCTCTGCGTCACTGAGTCCGAGGGAGCCCTCGGCGGGCTGGTTGGCGTAGAGCAGACGATCGAACTTCCAGGCAAGTGCCGGATCGGTGTTCGCGATC
>JAGQUI010000165.1 GCA_020438595.1 Propionibacteriaceae bacterium
ATCACCGCAGCCAAGGCCATCACCGAGCTTCTCGACGCCGACGTCGGGCCCATCGTGGTCGCGGGGACTCTCTGGACAACCTCCCTGATGCGCATGCGAGACCGGCCTGACCCGGACATGGCCGCCGTCGGTGCCGGCGCCATCACCACCCTCATCGGCCGGGCCACCGTCGTCGGCGTCCCCGACACCTTTACCAACACCGACCTCGAGAACGCCGACGTCGACGACTCACGCCTGCAGCTGGCGATCCGCACCGCCACCCACACCGATCACCCCTACGGCCGCAAGATCATCCAGGTGCTCGCCGGCGGCACCCAGCTCCTCCACCGCACCCACCCGCCCGACGGCACCCACCCTCCCGACGAGTTCTCCCCTGGAGCGAAAGCCCTGCTCCACGCCGCCGGCGACCTCCGCCGCATCGGCATGCCCAACCCCCTCCCCCGCTGGGCCCTCGACGGGGCAGCCCCCGCCTACCTCAACCCGCCAGACGACCCCACCCCACTCGACCAGTGGCTACCCGCCGCGTTCACGGAGACCACCGATGCTGACAACCCTCGCACCCGCACCTACAGCCGGGACCACTACCGACACGGCGTCCCAGCGCTCACCCCCCACTGGACCACCGGCCCAGACGGCGAGCCCGTCGAGGCCTACGATCTCCACGACTACCTCACCCAAGACCACCTCACCCGACACCGCTACACGCCCACCAAACCCAGCCTATGGACGTGCCTCACTACCCAAGCACTCACCCCGGACGTCGACGGCGAACTTGCCGACGCGGCCAATGACCGAGGCCTCCTCACCACCGCCATTACTCTCCTCCGACCCCACGCCAACGTTGTCGATGACATGCGTGCGGAGGGTCTGGGGTTCAGCAAATGGCTCGTCAGGAACCGGCTGGCCAGCCTGCTGGCCGATAGGGGAGACCACAACGCGCTGGTCGAACTTCGGGCTCGCGCCGAGGCCGGGGACGCGTGTGCCAAGGGCGTGCTCGCCGACAGTGCGGGCCGCGTCGGAGTCGACGCGCTCGGTGAGTCTCACGCTGACGCCGAAAACGGTCAGCGCCGCGCCCAGGACCGGCTGGCCGCACTGCTCGTCCGCCGCGCAGAAGGAGGGGACGGACACGCACTCAACCAGCTCCGCCGCCGCGCGGAGACCGGTCGCGGGTACGCCCAGGACCAGCTGGCCGCACTGCTCGCCCGCCGCGCAGGCCGAGGCGACGTCGGCGCGCTCAATGAACTCCGCTCCCGCGCCAATGCCGACGATCGGTCAGCCCTGGACTGGCTGATCCGTCTGCTCGCCGACCGCGCGGAGCTAGGCGACAATGGCGCACTCACCGAACTCCACGCACTCACCGGCTTAGACAACCCGGACGCGCGGGGCCGGCTGACCCGCCTGCTCGCCGACCGCGCAGGCCGCGGCCACGACGTCGCCCTCGGTGTCCTTCGGTGCTGTGTCCTCGCCGGCTACGGTGGGCGGGAGCTCCTTCACGTTCACCGTGCGCGGTCCTCGGGCAGCCACGTGCTGGAGCTCGACTACAACGCCAACCCCGTCTACGAGCGATGAGGGGCACACCGCGATCTCCGTGTCGAGCGTGCAAATTTCCTGCATGCAGGCGCAGGACTCTGCTGCATATCGACACACGTGTCGAGAGGCGACGAGGGCGTCACAACCGGCCGTTGTATGTGTCATAGACGTCGACGGGCATCTGCACTTCGAGGTTCATCCTCGACGTCACCTGCACACGCTGCGAGATCGCACCCCCGGGGTACGAGGAAGTCAGGACGGCCGGGCTGCCGCCGGGCGGTCTTCCTTGGGCGTGAAGGCCGCGATGGCGTCGGCGTCGCTGTTGGCTGCCGGTTCTCGTCGTAACGAGCGGGCAAGCCGCCCGGAAACCTCCTCTACAAGGGGCACCAGTGTGTCCGGCACTGTGCTCACACCCAACTCCGTCAAGGCGAGCAGTCGCCAGTGAGCACCCGTCCACTTCCGGCACGGATCTCCAGGCAGCTCGCCCACCCCTTCAAGGAGGGCAGCACCGCGCGGGCTCGCCAAGGGATCGACACGAGACTGCGTGCCCTGCACCTCTAGCTCGCGTGCTGCCAGTGTTCCAACACTCGGATGTGAGTGCTGGAGAAGCGCCCTCAGGACTGACTCACTCACACGCCGATCCTCGGCCTCGGTCCCCTCGCAAGCAAGCGGCCATCGGCGGCCTACGCACCTCCGCGAACGGACGGAGCACGTCGCTGCCGGTTAGCGGCACTGCGCCTGCGTACATAACGCCTCGATGCGAAACGAACACCCAAGATAACGCAGCGTTAATACTGTATTCGAGCCGCGCTACTCCAGTGTCGGGTGCATCTCGACACCTGAAGAGAGGTTCTGAGCAGTCAGGGGCAACCCCTTCGGCGAAGACGCGGGGGGGCGTTGGGCAAAGCCTCTTGTCCCGGCGGAAGGAGGTGCGTCCCCCGTCGCTGACCTGCAGAAACGTGGTTTGGAGCGGGCGGACGAGTTTGCGCACAGGTGCGCTCCTCGGGGAGGCAGGGGTGGGGGGACGTCCGAAGGGGGACGGGTGTGGGGATGACTGAGCGAGACCTTTCCGGCCGTGGAACAACGGCGAAAGGACATCGCGATGAGCGTGGCAACCCAACTCGGGCTGAGCGACCCCACCCAGGAGCTTCTCGCTCTGGCCCGTGAGGCATGGCCTCAGTGGCAGGCCGCGTACCCAGCCTTTGGTGTGGTCGAGGACTTGCTCGATCTGCCCGCCTGGATACGTGCTGCCGATCGGGAAGAGGCGGATGACGTTCTACACGTTCTGGCGGAGTTGGGCAGCCCGAGCGGTGGGGACGACGTCACAGCGGCCGGGGCTCTGGCGTGGCTGCTGCTGCCCGGCGCGTGCGTCGTGGCCCATCGGCTCCGGGCCCTGACCAGCCGTATCGATGAGGTGGTTGCTGCCCAGCTGTGGCTGGAGGTGCGCGGCTTTCCCTGGGAGCGGCAACGCAAGGTGGCTGCGAACATCACGATGAACACCCGTCGAGGCGTCCTCCGCGATCTCGGGATCGGGCAGGACGCCCGGTATGCCGACCCGACGTGGGCGCGCTCGATCCCCCTGGGGCCCGACTCCGAGCTGTGGACGGTGATGGACGCGAAACGGCTCCCGAGGTCGGCCACGGCCGAGACCGAGTTGGCCGAGGTCCTGGTTTGGGCGTTGGCCCAGGGGGTGATCGACGAGCGCGACCGGGACCTTCTGGTCACCCTCGCCGTCGCGGCCGACCGGGCGGGTGTGCGTCACAGCGGACGGGGCAGAGGCGGACTGACCTCTCACCTGGTCACGACGGCCGTGGCCAAGGAGGCGGGGGTATCACCGATCACCATCCGCCGCCGCGCGACGGCCTCACTCAAAGCGCTGGCGGCTGCCGCTGCCCAGATTTCTGCCTGAACCATGAACCGCCACCTGTGGCCGGCTGCTTTAGGCAGCGAGGTGATGACCGTGACCGAACAACCCGATGTCGAACGGCTCGTGCGCGAAGCCCGCGACGAGGACGCCGCCATAGCCGACCTCGAAGGCTGCATGCGACGACTTCTTCGCGCCCGGGACGCCAAGACCGCCCTGGCAGGGCTGCCGGCCGAACAGCTGCGCGCGGCTCTCCACCTGCGGCGCACCGAGCTCGAAGGGAATCCGACATGACCCAGTCCGGTACCGCAGTCCGACCGGTCGGAATCGACGAACTGCGCAGAGCCTGGCACGCCGTTCAAGACGGGCGCTTCCGGGCGCGCCAGTCACGTGCCGAGATCCCACCACGGGCGCGCGTTGAAGCATCGACGGTCTGGAGCCCCACCGAGCCCGTGCTGCCCGTCCTGGGCTGCGCCGGGCAGACCGGGGCGACCACGATCGCTCTCGCCCTAGCCACGGCGGCCGGGTCCTCGCGCGTGGTGGAGTGCTGCACTGCGACCGCCAGTGGCCTGTCGGCGGCATCGACTGCCGAGCTCGGGCAGGGTCAGGACGACTGGGCTCTGGGTCGCCGCGGTCAGGTCTGGCTGACCCGGACGAGCCGAGTGCTGCTCGAGCCGGGGGAGGCCGCGCCACCGGACTCGCCGGTGGAGAACGTCTCTCTGACCGTCCTGGACGTCGGATGGGAGGTCGGGCAGGTGATGGCATCGGACAGTTGGATCCGCGAGCAGGTGACCACGGCCCCGAGTCTCGTTCTGGCTTCAACTCCCACGGTCCCTGCGCTACGCCGCCTCGAGATGGCCCTGACACTCCTGAGCCCGGCACACGTCGTCATTGCGGTCCGCGGGCCGCACCCACGTCGATGGCCAAAGACCCTGACTGCATCTTTGGGCCCCCTATCGGCTGCCGCACTCAAGACCGGCCCCGTGGTCTCGATCCCGACCGACAAGGGGCTGCTACTGCGGGGGCTCGATTCATCCCCCCTCCCGACTTCCCTGCTCAAGGCAGCGGAGAACCTCCTGCAGCACATCGCTGTAGGGGACCACCACCCGAAGGGACCTCAGTCATGAACACTCTCACCTCCAGCGTTGGCAGCCTGGCCTCGGTGTGCCCCATTGCACCCCCCGGAGCCCAGGGCTACGCCAACACCCTCACCGGGTACGTCCTGTGGGGAGTCCTGGCCCTGATGCTGGTCGGCATCGTCGTCTCGATCGGTGCCGTCGTCGGCGGCCGAGTCTTCGCCATGCCCCACGCCAGCAAGGCGGGTGTGGTCGGTGTGGCCGTCGTGTTCGTGGCTGCCGTGGCGTACATGGTCGTGCCCGGCATGCTCTCGGGCATCACCGGCTCTGGCTGCGTCGGATGAGCAGCGCAGCGGTCGCCGACGACGAGCAGTGGGGGCGCCGTCGGTTGGTGCTCACCGTAGCGGGCATGGCCCTCGCGGTGGTGCTGCTCCTGGCTGGCCTGGGGTACGCGGTGTACAGCGCGCTCTCCTCGACCGGGCCCGCCTCGGCTACCCCCACGAAAGGGCAGCAGATCCAGGCCGCTGAGCAGTTGCCCGCGGGGGCTGCGCGTCGTGACGCCATCGCGGCCGCAGCCATGCTCTCTGTCCCGCCCGAGGCCAGTCGCCCTGGTAAACCGTCACCCAAGGTTGGCGCGGGGATCGCCATCCCCTCGGCGACCACCGTCGGCCCTGCCCGCGTCCCCTCGGGATTCCCCCACACGCCCGAAGGGGCGATAGGGCAGTTGGCGGCCATCGAAGCGACCGTCCTGCAGAGCATGTCGATCGAACGAGCCCACGAGGTTCACGCCGCGTGGTCAACGCCCGGAGCGGTAGCTGCTGAGGACTGGGAACTGACCGGGAACATCCAGGCATTTCTGGCAAGCGGAGCCGGCCAGTACGCGGGGGACCTGCACACGGCCGTGGTGACCACCCCTGTCGGGGCCCAAGTGAAGGGCGCCGACGGCGCCGACTGGGTCCTGGCATGCGTCCTGCTTGACGTCAAGGCGCAGATCGCCACTCAGGCACGCATCGCCTACGGCCACTGCGAACGCATGCAGTGGAGTCCACTCGACGGTGGCCGGTGGCTGATCGGCCCAGGCCCCGCGCCGGCACGTGCGCCGTCCACCTGGCCAGGCACCGACCTCGCCATCGAGGCCGGGTGGAAGACCGTGACCCCGACAACGGATCAGTGACCCAGGAGAAGCACCCATGAACTGGTGGGACTACGTCAACCCCTTCACCTACCTGGGCAACGCGGCCGGGAAGATCGTCGCCGACGGCTGGACAGCCGCGATGCTCGGGATCTGGAACGCCGGCCTGTGGCTGCTGAAGCTCATCCTGGGTATCGAAGACGACTTCCTGGTGCCCGACCTGTCCGAGAACGGGCCCATGCGCGGCATCTATCCGTACACCTTCTGGATCGCCGGCTCGCTGATCCTGATTCTGCTGATGATCCAACTGGGGATCGCCGCGTTCCGACGCGACGGCCAGTCCCTGGCGCGGGTCCTGATCGGCGCCGCACAGTTCGTCATGGTGTGGGTCGCTGGGGTGGTCTACGCCGTCGCGGTGGTCGCTGCTGCGGGGGGTCTGACCCGGGCACTGATGGAGTCTCTCCTGCACGTCAACGCCATGGCTGCGTGGCAGCCCTGGACCGGATTCTCCACCGCGGACATCACCGACGGCACGATCGCCACCGTCCTGGGTGTCATGGGCTTCTTCCTGATCTTCGCCGCATTCGGGCATCTGCTGGTCATGCTCACGCGTGCCGGCGCGCTGCTGATCCTGGCCGCCACGAACCCGATCGCGGCCGCT
>JAGQUI010000166.1 GCA_020438595.1 Propionibacteriaceae bacterium
CAGAACGCGGAGACCAGCTACGTGACCAGCCCGGCCAGCATTGCGCCGGCGAGCGAGTTCGTCGCCGGCGGCGTCGCGTTCGGCCACGCCGAGCGGGTCGTCCGGGAGCTGTCGGACGAGCAGATGATGGCGCTCGCCCGCGGCGAGGTGACGCGACGGCTCGACGACGCCGCGCACTACCGCGGCCTCGGCGACGTGGACCGCGCCCTGATGCTGAAGGCCGAGGCGCTCGCCCTGGCCGACCGTCTGGACGCGTACGCAGCCTGAGTTCGCGCTCCGGACGAGCGGGGACGGTTGCCCGCTCAGCCCAGACCAGCCCAGGAATGGACCGAGTCAGGAACCGTCCCCGACTTGGTCCAACTCAGTCCGGCCGCAGGGTGGACCGAGTGAGGAACCGTCCCCGACTCGGTCCGGGCGAACGCTACCGCGCCTCGATCAGCGCCTTCAGCTCGGCCACCGCGCGATCGAGGTCGTCCCGGGTGGCGGTCCGTTCACCCGGCTTCAGCGTGACCACGATCTCGCCCTCGGGCTCAAGCGCCGCCCGCTGCACCTCCGCGACGTCGTCCGCGCCCTGGCGGCGCAGCGCGAGGTCGAGCTCGCTCCGGTTGAGGCCGATCCGGGCCAGCGCACGGTCGTCCAGCCTCCCGTCAGCGATCAGGTCGGTGCCCCGGCCGAACAGCAGCCACCGCCCTAAGGAGTTGAAGGTCGCAACCCGGTCGAGCAGGGCGTTGAAGGCGACCAGCACCACCGCGCCGACCATGCCGCCGAGCACCGAGTTGTCCGGGCCGATGATCGCGTTCTGGACGACATTGCTCAGCAACAGCACCACGACCAGGTCGAGGGAGTTCATCTGCGCGAGCAGCCGTTTGCCGGCCACCCGGATCAGGATCGCGATGCCGAGGTAGACCACGATCGTGCGCAGCACCTTCTCCCACAGCGGGATGTCCAGGGTGAGGAAGGGGGCCAGCCACTCGGGAAGAGTCATGGCCCCACGCTAGACCGCCGCCGGCCCTACACCCGAGGGGGTATATCCCCAAAGGACCTCAGGACGGCTGGGCCGCGGCGAGCGCGGCCAGCACCTCGCGACGCTCGTCGGTGGACAGCCGGGCGAGCAGTTCCCGCACTTCAGCCCCCACTTCCTCGGCCCGGGAACGCGCGGGACGGTACAACCAGGCGCGCCCGTCCAAATTCCTCACCACGACCCGCTTCTTGGACAATCGGTCCAGCACCGTCATCACCGTCGTGTAGGCGAGGTCGCGATCCGCGGCGAGCAATTCGTGGACCTCGCGTACCGAGAGCGCCTCGGAACGCGACCACAAAATGTCCATCACCGCTTGTTCGAGCTCGCCGGTCACTGCCACATGAACATGCTAAGACAATCGTTGCGGTCTACGACAGCCAGTAGTAGATTTCGCGCCATGAGCGCGGAAACCCTTGCCAGATGGCAGTTCGGGATCACAACTGTCTATCACTTCTTCTTCGTACCGATCACGATCGCCCTGTCGCTGCTGGTGGCGGTCATGCAGACGATCTGGGTACGCAGCGGAGATGAGAAGCTGCTCCGGTTGACCAAGTTCTTCGGGAAGCTCTTCCTGATCAACTTCGCCATGGGCGTGGTCACGGGCATTGTGCAGGAATTCCAGTTCGGCATGAACTGGAGCGAGTACTCCCGATTCGTCGGCGATATCTTCGGTGCCCCCCTCGCGCTCGAGGCCCTGATCGCCTTCTTCCTGGAGTCGGTGTTCATCGGCCTGTGGATCTTCGGCTGGGACCGGCTGCCCAAGAAGGTGCACCTGCTGATGATCTGGCTCGCGGCCATCGGCACCATGATCTCGGCGATCTTCATCCTCGCCGCGAACTCGTGGATGCAGAACCCGGTCGGCGCCCACTACAACGCGGCCACGGACCGCGCCGAGATGACCTCGCTGGTCGACGTGCTCACCAACCCGGTCGCCCTGGTCACCCTGCCGCACGTGCTCACCGCGGCCTACATGACCGCGGGCGGCCTGATCCTCGGCATCGCCGGCTGGCACCTCGCGAAGATCGGCAAGCCCGACACCGAGAAGCAGGAGAAGGACGCCTCCGCCTACCGCTGGGCGACGAAGTTCGGCGCCTGGGTGCTCCTGGCGGCCGGCGCGCTGAGCCTCGTCACCGGTGACATCCAGGGCAAGATCATGACCGAGGTCCAGCCGATGAAGATGGCCGCCGCCGAGGCCCTGTGGGAGACCGAGCAGCCCGCCGCGTTCTCGATCCTGACCATCGGCACGCTCGACGGCTCGCAGGAGGTCTTCTCGATCAAGGTGCCCGGCGTCCTGTCGTTCCTGGCCACCGGCGACTTCAACGGCAAGGTCTACGGCATCAACGACCTGGTCGGCCAGATGGAGTCCGAGGCGTTCGCGAACTCCGACGTGCAACTGCAGCGGGAGGTCTCCGACCGGCTCGCCGCGGTTGGGGTCGAGAACTGGGTGCCGAACCTCCCGGTCACCTACTGGAGCTTCCGGATCATGATGGGCCTCGGCTTCCTGTCCATGCTGGTCGGGCTCTGGGTGCTCTGGGTGACCCGCAAGGGCGGCATCCCGAAGGCCGGCAGGCTGTGGACGGCGATGATGTTCGCCGCGCCCCTGGCACCGCTGTTCGGTATCTCGTTCGGCTGGATCTTCACCGAGATGGGCCGCCAGCCCTTCATCGTGTTCGGCGTGCTACCCACCGCGGCTGCGGCGTCACCGGGGGTGAGCGCCTTCGAGGTGGGCCTGTCGATGGTGCTCTACACCGTGATCTACGGAGCGCTCGCCGTGATCGAGGTCGGCCTGTTCATGCACTACGCCAAGCGCGGGTTGCCCGACGTCGTTGAGCCACAGGTGATCACCGACGAAGACGCTCCCCTGACCTTCGCCTACTGAGAGGACTGAGACAGACATGTTCATCCTGGAAGTTCCTCCCACCGGCGCAGCGTTCGGCCTGCAGGTCCTGTGGTTCATCCTGATCGCCGTCCTGTGGATCGGCTACCTGGTGCTCGAAGGCTTCGACTACGGCGTGGCCATGCTGATCCCCTTCCTCGGCAAGAGCGAGAAGGAGAAGCGGGTCATGATCAACACGATCGGCCCGGTCTGGGACGGTAACGAGGTCTGGCTGCTCACCGCCGGTGGCGCCACCTTCGCCGCGTTCCCGGCCTGGTACGCGACGCTGTTCTCCGGCCTCTACCTGCCCCTGTTCCTGGTGCTGGTCGGCCTGATCATCCGCGGCGTCTCGTTCGAGTACCGGGCCAAGCACCCCGACTCCCGCTACCGCACGCTGTTCGACTGGATGGCGTCGATCGGCTCGTTCATCGTCCCGCTGGTGTTCGGGGTCGGCTTCGCCAACTTCATCCTCGGCCTGCCGGTGGCGACCGACGCGGCCAGCCCGAACCTGTTCGTGCTCACTCCGAGCCCGTACTTCTGGCAGCTGTTCAACTGGTTCGGCCTGCTCGGCGGAGTCACCCTGGTGGCGCTGTTCCTGTTCCACGGCTCGCTGTTCCTCGCGCTCAAGACCAAGGGCGAGATCCACGACCGGGCGCAGGCGTTCGCCGCGAAGGCCGGCCTGGTCGCGATCGGCCTCGGCGCGATCTTCCTGATCGCGCAGAACCTGCTGCACCCGACTGGCATCTTCGGCTGGCTGCTGCTGGTGCTCGCGGCCGCAGGCCTCGCCTCGGCCTGGTGGTTCAACGGCCAGGGACGCGACGGGATCGCCTTCATTTCCACCACGGCGACCATCCTGTTCGTCGCGGTCGGGATCTTCCTGACCATGTGGCCGGGGCTCGGCTTCCGGGACGCAGCGGGCGGCGCGGACTCCCCGCTGAACGCGATGAACGCCTCGTCCAGCCAGCTCACCCTGGTGCTGATGACGGTGTTCGCCGGCATCTTCGTGCCGATCGTGCTGGCCTACACCGCCTGGACGTACACGGTGTTCCGGCGCCGGCTGGGCACCGAGAACATCCCCGATGACGAACCGGCGCCGGCCACTGCCGGCTGATTGATGGCGGGGCCGATCGACCCACGCCTCCTCCGCAGGGCCCGCGCGACCAGGGGCTACCTGGTCGCCGGGGTCGCGGTGGGCAGCGCAACAGCCATCCTGACCCTGGGTCAGGCATGGCTGTTGTCGCGTTCCGTCTCGGACATCTTCGCCACCGGGCAGCTGACCACGCTGGGCTGGGCGGTCGGCGGGCTGGTCGCCGTGTTCGGCCTGAAGGCGCTGCTGTCCTGGCTGAACGAGTGGCTCGCGCAGCGGGCTTCCGCCGCGGTGAAGTCGCAGTTGCGTCGCGACATCATGGCCGCGCGCCTGGAGCGTCCGCTGGAGTCGACCGCCTCCGGGGGGCTGGTCACGCTGATCACCCAGGGCCTGGACGGGCTGGACGGCTACTTCAGCAAGTACCTGCCGCAACTGCTGCTGGCGGTGACCGTGCCGCTGATCATCGGCGTGGCGATCCTGTCCTCGGACCTGCTCTCGGCGGTGATCCTGGCCGTCACGCTGCCGCTGATCCCTGTGTTCATGGCGCTGGTCGGCTGGATGACCGAGTCGATCACGAAGAAACGCTGGGCCGTCCAGACCCGGCTGGCCAACCACTTCGCCGACCTCGTCGCCGGCCTGCCCACCCTGCAGGTGTTCGGACGGGCGAGGGCGCAGGCCAGGGGACTGCAGGAGAGCGAGGGCCGGCACCGCTCGGAGACGATGCGGACGCTGCGGGTCTCGTTCCTTTCCGCTCTGGTGCTGGAGCTGCTGGCCACCCTGAGCGTGGCGCTGATCGCGGTCACGATCGGGTTCCGGGTGGTCTACGGCCAGGTCGACCTGACCACCGCGCTGTTCGTGCTGATCCTCGCGCCGGAGGCGTACCTGCCGGTGCGGCAGGTCGGCGTCCACTACCACGACGCCGCGGACGGCCTCGCCGCGGTCGAGTCGGCGTTCGCCCTGATCGACCCGCCCGCCGGATCGCCCAGCACACTCCCCGAGCAGGGTGCCGAGCCCGCCAGACCCACCACCACACTCCCCGAGCAGGGTGCCGAGCCCGCCAGACTCACCACCACGCTCCCTGAGAAGCAGGGTGCTGAGCTTGCGAAGCAGCCTGCGTCACGAAGGGCCGCCGCGGGAACCGCCCTGCTCAGCGTCCGTGACGTCACCCACACCTATCCCGGCGGCACGACGCCCGCGCTCGCGCCGGTCTCGTTCGACATCCACTCCGGCGAGGTGGTCGCGCTGGCCGGGCCGAGCGGCTCCGGCAAGACCACCCTGCTGAACGCCGTGATGGGCTTCCTCGTCCCGACCGGTGGCGCGCTGACCAGCGGCGGCGAGCCCCTCGGACGGCTGCCGCACTGGCGCGACCACCTCGCCTACGTCGGCCAGGAGCCCGGGCTGCTGTCGGGGACGGTGGCCGACAACGTCCGGCTGGGCTTCCCACACGCCACGGACGCCGCGGTCGCCGACGCCCTGCGCCGGGCGGGCGCGGCGGACCTGCCACCCGGGCAGCCCGTGGGTGACGACGCCGAGGGCGTGTCCGCAGGCGAGCGGCGCCGGATCGCCGTCGCCCGGGCACTGCTGCGGGTCACCCTGGGCCGGGCGAAGCTGCTCGTGCTCGACGAGCCCACCGCGGGCCTCGACGCCGACACCGAGGCCGGCCTGCTGCACACGTTGCGCCAGCTCGGCGTGGCCGCGCTCGTGGTCAGCCACCGCCCCGCCGTGCTCGCCGAGGCCGACCGGGTGGTGCGGGTCGGCAGAGCAGTCCTTGAGGAGCGGTCCGGGGAACGAGGGCTGCGTCACGAAGGGACGTCCAGGTCAGCTCGGCCGGCCCTTCGTGACGCTTCGCTCGTTCCTCGCGAAGCTCCTCAGGGATCGGCGGAGGAGGACACCGCTGTCCAGGGAGCGGCGGAGGATGACGCCGCTGTCCAGGGAGCGGCGGAGGATGACGCCGCTGTCCAGGGAGCGGCAGGGCAGGACGCCCCCGCCCAGGGAGCGGCAGGGCAGGACGCCCCCGCCCAGGGAGCGGCAGGGCAGGACGCCCCCGCCCAGGGATCGGTGGAGGAGGACGCCCCCGCCCAGGGAGCGGCAGGGCAGGACGCCCCCGCTCAGGGAGCGGCGGAGGATGACGCCGCTGTCCAGGGAGCGGCGGCGCGGGACGCCGACGTGAACCGCGAGGGGCCCCTGCTGCGCCGGCTGATGGACGCCGTGCCCCACGCGCGTGCCCGGCTGGCGGGCTCTGCGGTGCTGGCGTTCTGCGCGACCGCGGCG
>JAGQUI010000167.1 GCA_020438595.1 Propionibacteriaceae bacterium
GCTCGGACATCCCCGCGCTGGGTGAGACGGGGGTGCTCGCGGGCTGGGCCGACCTCTCGGCGCTCCCGCAGCAGAAGGCGGTCGCCGAGGCTGCGGACACCGATGTGCAGGGACGCGCCGCCGCCGCGCTCCGGTTCACGTCCGACACCCTCGCCCTGGACGGCCGGTTCTTCGCGGCCGACACCACGGGGATGGACGCCCCCGATGCGGGCCGGATCGGCGACCTGCCCCGGTCCACGGGGGCCGCGATCACGATCTCGGGCGGTGCAGAGGCGTTCAAGAAGTCGCTGTCGACCCTGCCCGGTGGCTTCGGCAGCCCCTTCGACGCCCCCGGCCTCGACGAGGCGGACCTCGCGGCCCTGCTCGGCCGCAGCCTCACCCTCGCCGTGCCGTCGAACACCCTGGCCGACATGGTCGGTGCGTCAGCCGGCGAGGTTCCGGAGGTGGGGGTCCGGATCGTCTCCGACGACGTCGCCCGCGCCCGGAAGGTGCTGCACCGACTGGCCCAGGCCGACGACCAGGGTGCGCCGGTCTTCGACCAGGTGGACGGCGACGTGCTCACCGCCGCCACCTCGCAGCACTACCTGACCCAACTGGTCCAGCCGGCGGCCCGGCTCTCCGGGCACCCCCCGTTCGCCAGGGCCGTGCCCGACCACGCCCGGGCGACCATGGCCGCCTACCTGGACCTGACCCCGTTCGTGACCGCCGACGACGACCTCGGCGAGTACCGCGACTTCGTCACCTCGCTGCAGAGCCTGGGCGCAGAGGTCGTTGCCGAAGCCGACGGCGCAGGCAGCTGGTCGATCCGCCTGGTTCGATCCTGAGCGGGCGAACAGTACACCCGGTCCCGGCCCGCCGGGAGGTTCGGAAGGGCGCTGCCGCATCCGTGCAGCGGCGGGGAATATCTTCGCAGCGCCGCATGGGTGCGCCTGCCTCCCGCGTCCGTGGTGGGCGTGGCAGGCTGGACTCATGACCGACTACGACGAAGCCGTCCCGGACGAGGCCGAGCAACTCGACCAGCTGCAGCCCGAGGAGACCCTCCTCGACCGCGGAGTCGACGATGTGCTCGACGAGGGCTACGTGACCGGAGAGAACTGGTCGCCCGCCCAGGGGTTCGGCAACACGGCCACCGAGATGCGCCAGGGCGAGACCCTGGAGATGCGGATGGCGCAGGAGCACCGTGATCCGGTCAAGCCGGACGGGCCGTGGAACCAGGACCAGTCCGAACCGCGCGAGGTCGGTCACCAGCGCTCCGGGCGGCTGGTGGACGCCAACGGGGGTGTCCAGGGCCCGGACAACGAGGCGGAGAGCATCGGTCACGACGTCGGGATCGACGGGGGCGCGGCGTCCGCGGAGGAAGCGGCGATGCACATCATCGACGACTTCGACGATGACGACGACTGACACCCTCTACCCACCGATCGAGCCGTACGCCCACGGCATGCTCGAGGTGGGCGACGGCCAGCAGCTCTACTGGGAGGAGTGCGGGAACCCGGACGGCAAGCCGGCGGTGTTCGTCCACGGCGGCCCCGGCGGCGGCTGCGTCCCGGCCTACCGGCGCTACTTCGACCCGTCCGCCTACCGCGTGGTGCTGTTCGACCAGCGCGGCTGCGGGCGGAGCCTGCCGCACGCCAGCGAGCCCGAGGCGGACCTGAGCGCGAACACCACCTGGCACCTGGTCGACGACATCGAGCGGCTGCGGGCCGACCGCGGGATCGAGCGGTGGCTGGTGTTCGGCGGCTCGTGGGGGAGCGCGCTGGGCCTGGCCTACGCCGAGACGCACCCCGACCGGGTCACCGAGCTGGTGCTGCGCGGCATCTTCACCCTGCGTCGCAGCGAACTGGACTGGTACTACAACGGCGGTGCGGCCAACCTCGCGCCGGAGTGGTGGCGGTCGTTCGAGGAGCCGCTGCCCGACGGCTTCACCGGCGACCGGATCGCTAAGTACCACGAACTGCTGTTCGACCCGGACCCGGCCGTGCACCTGCCCGCGGGGGTCGCCTGGACGTCGTGGGAGGCGGCCACCTCGACGCTGGAGTTCTCCCAGCAACTGGTCGACGACTTCTCCGAGGCCGCGTTCGCGCTCGCCTTCGCCCGGATCGAGAACCACTACTTCGTGAACGGCGGCTGGTTCCGGGAGGGCCAGTTGATCCAGGACGCGGGACGGCTGCGCGGCATCCCCGGCGTGATCGTGCAGGGCCGCTACGACCTGCCCTGCCCGATCACCACGGCGGACGCCCTGCACCGGGCCTGGCCCGAGGCGGACTACCGGGTGGTGCTGGCCGGCCACTCGGTCTCCGAACCCGCGATCGCCGCGGAACTGGTGGCCGCCACCGACCGCTTCGCCGCCACCCCCGGTGATTAGGATGGGCACCTGAACTCCAGGAGGAATCCCTGAACGAGCCACAGAGTGCTGTTGCCGAGCGTCGCGTCGCGATCCCCGCGTCGATCAACATGGTCTCCGTCCTGGGGCCGCGCGACGAGTTCCTGCGGATCCTCGAGCGTGAATTGGCCGCGGAGGTGCACGTCCGCGGCAACGAGATCACCCTCACCGGCAGCCCTGAGGACGTCACGGCGGCCGCCGACGTGCTCACCGAGCTGATCACGATCGTCCGCACCGGCCAGGGGCTCGGCGCCGACACGGTCGAGCGGGTGCTCGGCATGGCCTCCACCGAGGACGTTAGCGCCGCCGAGGTGCTCACCCACAACATCCTGTCCAGCCGCGGCAAGACGATCCGTCCCAAGACGCTCAACCAGAAGCGGTACGTGGACGCCATCGATGCCCACACCGTGGTGTTCGGCATCGGTCCGGCCGGCACCGGCAAGACCTACCTCGCGGTCGCGAAGGCCGTGCAGGCACTGCAGGCCAAGGAGGTGAACCGGATCATCCTCACCCGTCCCGCGATCGAGGCCGGGGAGCGGCTCGGCTTCCTGCCGGGCACGTTGAGCGACAAGATCGACCCGTACCTGCGTCCGCTGTACGACGCACTGCACGACATGATCGACCCCGACTCGGTGCCCAAGCTGCTCACCTCCGGCACCATCGAGGTGGCGCCGCTGGCCTACATGCGGGGCCGCTCGCTGAACGACGCGTTCATCATCCTCGACGAGGCCCAGAACACGTCGATGGAGCAGATGAAGATGTTCCTCACCCGGCTCGGTTTCGGCTCGAAGATCGTGGTCACCGGCGACGTGACCCAGATCGACCTGCCCACCGGCACCCGATCCGGCCTGACCGTGGTCGAGCAGATCCTGGATGGTGTCCACGACATCGCGTTCTGCCGCCTGACCAGCCACGACGTGGTCCGGCACCGCCTGGTCGGACGGATCGTCGCCGCGTACGACCGCTTCGAGGCCACCCTGCCGCCGGGCCGACGGAACTGAGGAGTCCGATGATCGAGTTGAACAACGAGTCCGGCGCGGACGTCGACACCGGGCGGCTGGTCGAGCTGGCCACCTTCGCCCTGGACGCGCTGCGGATCCACCCCCAGGCGGAGTTGTCCATCCTGCTGGTCGACACCGACACCATGTCGGCCTACCACGAGAAGTTCATGGGCGAGCCGGGCCCCACCGATGTGCTCAGTTTCCCGATGGACGAACTGCGCGCACCGGAGCCCGACGAGGAGCCGCCGGTGGGCCTGCTGGGCGACGTGGTGCTCTGCCCCGAGGTGACCGCGGCCCAGGCCGCCGACAGCAACCGGACGCCGGAGGAGGAGGCGGACTACCTGCTCATCCACGGCCTGCTGCACCTGCTCGGCCACGACCACGCCGAGCCGGCCGAGAAGAAGGTCATGTTCGACCTCAACGACCAGATCATCTCCGCCTGGACCGCCTCCCGCGCCTGAGCCCCCAGGTGGCCGGCCCGCCGGCGCGCGGCGTCGTCCAGAGCACCGCGGCGAACGTGATTCACCGCGACTCCGAGCGGCAACTGGAGCGCGCCGGTCACCTCGAAGAAGGCGTCGTCGGGGGCGACGTACGGGTGCGGCGGGAACAGCCGGGCAAGGGTGGCCGGGGCCAGCCCCCTTGAGGACGTGGTTGTAGCCCCCCTCGAACAGCCCGACCACCACCCCGAACAGGCCCGCCGACACCCCCAGGTAGGCACGCGCCCACACCGGCCGGGAACGTCTGCGGTAGGCGAGCGCCGCGGCGGCCAGGCCGAGCACGCCGAGGGCCACCCCGTGGATGGGCCACGGCGTGTCGTACCTGACGCCCCCGTAGACGTGGTGCGCGACCGTGAGCACCAGCGTGGCCACGGTCATGACCAGGGACGCACGCCATACCCGCTCTGGCACCGACCACTCCTCTTCCCGGACACTGTGTACGAGAACAGGCTCGGAGACGGCGCCGGTCCGGGCCAGAGGGAGGTCGGCGATGTCGGACACGATGCCCGTCAGCCGTCCGGGAAGCACCGATCCGCGGGCACGGCGGTCCCGGGCCCGCCTCCAGAAGGGCCTGCTCGACTGCCTGCGCGACGACCGGGCGCCGAGCGTGGCAGCGGTGGTGGCGGCCGCAGGGGTGGCCCGTTCGACGTTCTACGTGCACTACCGGGACCTCGACGAGCTGGTCGAGGACACGTTCTCGGGGCTCGACGTGGTCCTCCCGGCGGGACCGGGTCGGTTCGAGGCGTTCGTGGGGCGGCTGTTCGAGCACGTCGGACGACACCCCGAACTCGCGAGCGCGCTGCTGCGTCCCGAACGCCCCGAGTTCGCGAACCGCCTGCGCCGGATGGTCCTGGTGGGGCTGGCCGGCGAACCGCCGCTGCGCGCGGCGGTCGTCGCGGACGGGCTCATCGGGGCGCTGCGCTGGTGGCTCGACCGCGTGCCCACCCGTCCCGCCGCGGAGGTCGCGGTGGACTTCCTCGCGCTGTGGCGCAGGGCCTGAGCGCATCGGCGATCCCGGGGCGTCGACTGTCCGAAACTGCCCGGCTTCCACGTGCAACCTTTTATGCCGCTGCGGACTATGTAGTGGTGAGGGCTCGCGAACGGCGGTCGCGGCCGGAGCGGAGGGGAACGATGGCCGAGGCAGTCATCGAGATGAGGATGCGGGGCGCCGACCCACGGTCGCAGCGCTCGCGCCAGTTGCTGCGGGCGGCGGCCGTCCGCCTGTTGCGCAGGGGATCGGATCCGCAGCCGTCGGTGTCCACCCTCGTGCGCACCGCGCAGGTCTCCCGGTCCACCTTCTACGCGCACTACGACTCGGTCGACGACCTGCTCGACGATGCGCTCGGCGAGTTGTCGCTGTTCGTCGTTCCTGCGGCGCGCGGACCGCTCGGGTTCGTGCGGGGGCTCTTCGAGCAGGTCGAACAGCATCGGGAACTGGCCTCGGCGATGCTGTCGCCGGAACGCCACACCGACCTCGCGCCGCGACTGCGGCACCAGATCGCCCGGTCCCTGGCGTCCGGGGGCCACGAGAACTGCGGGCTGGCCGGCGAGGTGCTGGCGGACGGAGTGGTCGCCGCGTTGCGCTGGTGGCTGGACGTCTGCCCCGAGCGCCCGGCCTCGGAGATGTCGGACGAGTTCGTCCGGCTGTGGAGCCCGGGGCTCGCGGCGTACTGCGGAGGTTTCGGGGGACACGCCCTAGACTGAGGCTCCACTGATCCCGGATGAGGCGTGTGAGCAACAGTTGACCCAGACCCAATGGATCCTGCTGGGCGTTGCCGCCGCGTGCGTGGTCCTCGCCGCGGTCGTCACCGCCACCGAGACCGCGCTCTCGGCGATCTCCCGTTCCCGGGCGGAGCGACTGCTCGAGGAGGGCCACCGGGCCGCGCGACGGCTGCTGCTGCTGGCCCAGGACCCGGCGCCCGCGCTGAACACGCTGCTGTTCGTGCGCCTGCTGCTGGAGGTGGTGGCCACCGTGCTGGTCACGCTGGTCTACTTCGACTACTTCATGGCCACCTGGGCGCGGATCCTCTACCCGGTGCTGACCATGGTGCTGATCTCGTTCATCGTGCTCGGGGTGGCGCCGCGCACGCTCGGCCGCCAGCACGCCGAGGGGGTCGCCCTGGCGGCGGCCGGTCCGGTCACGGCACTGAGCACGGTGCTCGGCCCGATCCCGCAGCTGATGATCCTGCTCGGCAACGCGGTCACGCCCGGCAAGGGGTTCACCGAGGGCCCGTTCACGTCCGAGGCCGAACTGCGCGAGCTGGTCGACCTCGCCGAGGCCCGCGAGCTGATCGAGGCCGGCGAGCGGCAGATGATCCACTCGGTCTTCGAACTGGGCGACACGATCGTCAAGGAAGTCATGGTG
>JAGQUI010000168.1 GCA_020438595.1 Propionibacteriaceae bacterium
TCCACCGACCAGGCGCAGGAGGCGATCGCCGCCGAGGCCGTAAGGATCGTGCGGGTGTTCGCCGAGACCGGCGCAGTGCCCAACGTGGTGAACCTCGCCACGGCGACGCCCGCGACGTCGTCGATCGTGGTGCGCCACCTCGACCGGCCGGGCACGCTCGCGCACACGCTGGACGCGATCAGCGCGGCCGGGATCAACGTCCAGGAGATGGAGAACGTCATCTTCGACGGCGCCCTCGCCGCGGTCGCGCGGATCAACGTCGAGGGCGTGGTCGACGCGGCGCTGGTCGAGGCGATCCGGGCGCACGCGGCCGTGATCGACGTCACCGTGATCGCCCTGTGACGTCCGGCTGACCCGAACCAGAGCCCCGGCGGGCCCGGCCGATCCGCTGCGACGGCCGGGTCGCGCGGGGTCAGGATCACCCGCGCAGGGTGTGGTCGAAGCCACCCCTGAGGGAGCACCGTGTACGGGGAACACCCGGCGGGGCCGCAACCTCCGCCGTTCCCGCCTGCTCCACGACTGGGAAGGGACGGCAACATGGCCACCTCGGTTCCGAAGCCGACCTGGCGGGACGTGTCCTCGGGCCTGGTGACCGGGCTGTTCTCGATCCCGGAGGGAATGGCGTACGCGTCGATCGGCGGCTTCGCCGCGCCGCTGGGACTGTGGTCCGGGGTGGTCCCGACCATCCTCGGGTCGGTGTTCGCGCGGACGGTGCTGATGGTGACCACGCTGACCTCCGCGATCGCGCTGACCTCGCAGAGCGTGCTCGCGTCGGCGGGGCTCGACAGCGGCGACGTCGGCGCGATCGCGACCCTCACCGTGCTGACCGGTGTGGTGATGCTGGCGATGGGGCTGCTCCGGCTGGGCTCGGTGATGGCCTACGTGTCGGCCGCGGTGATGACGGGCTTCACCACGGGGATCGCCGTGCAGATCGTGGCCGGGGTGGTGAAGGACGCCACCGCCTACTCGCCGGCGTCCTCGAACACGGTGGGCAAGCTGGTCGGCGCGGTGCTGCACATCGGCGAGTGGGACCTCACCACCACCCTGGTGGCGGTCGCCACGGTGGCGGTGTGGTTCGTGGTGCGCCTGGTCCGCGCGCTGCGTCCGTTCGCGACCCTGATCGCGCTGCTCGCCGTCACCGTCGTGGCCGCGGCCGCAGCCCTGCAGGTCGAACTCGTCGGCGACATCGCGCCGATCCCCCGTTCGCTGCCGCCGCTCACCCTGCCGGACCTCTCCGCCCTGCCGGCACTGGCCACCGGGGCCGTCGCGGTGGCGCTGGTCGCCCTCGCCCAGGCGGCCGGGATCAGCTCGGCGGTGGCGAATCCGGACGGCTCACGCAGCGACGCGTCGGTCGACTTCAGCGCGCAGGGTGCGGCGAACATCGTCGGCGGCTTCTTCGGCGCCCTGCCGACCGGCGGCTCGATGTCCCGCACGGGCGTCGCGACCAGCGCGGGTTCGCAGACCCGGTGGGCGGGCATCTTCGCCGGGCTCTGGCTGATGGTGATCGTCCTGGCCGTGGGCCCGCTGGCCGGCCTGATCCCGATGCCGGTGATCGGCGGGCTGATGATCGTGATCGGTGGGGAGCTCGTCGTCGGACGCCTGGCCGACATCCGGCTGGTGCTGCGGACGTCGCCTGCCTCGAGCGCCGCCATGGTCGTCACCTTCGTCGCCACCACGGCACTGCCGCTGCAGCAGGCGATCTTCATCGGCGCCGCGCTGTCGATCCTGCTCGCCGCGGTGCAGGGCACCGGGGCCGGACGCCTCGTGGAGCTGGTCCGGCGCGGGGAGGCCGCCTGGAGCCTCGCCGACGCCCCCACAACGCTGCCGTCGCACGCCACGACGGTGCTGCACTACGCCGGCATCGGGTTCTTCTCGGAGGTGAACCACCTCGACCAGGAGTGGCCGGACACGGCCGGGGCGACCGACGCCGCGCTGGTGATCTCCACGCGCGGCTCGCTGGCGATCCCGTCCGCGACCTTCCTGCGGATGCTCGACCGCAAGGCCGACGAGATGCGCCAGCAGGGCCTCGCGCTGGTCGTCTGCGGGGTGCCCACCCGGCTGCACGACCTGCTCCGGCGCACCGGCTCCCTGCAGCGCTTCGGGGAGGACAACGTGATCCCGGAGACCGACCAGTTGATGGAGTCGGTCGAACGGGCCTGGGAACGTGCGGAGGCACTCCGCGCGCAACAGCGAGAGGACGGAGCCGGAGATGTCTGACGCCCCAGCGAAGGGGGGTACCGCGAGCCGGGCACCGGAGCACGCCGGGGTGGTGCTCGGCACCCTGATCCTGGTCGCGGGCGTGGCGAACCTGAACCTGACCGTGGCGAACGTCGCCCTGCCCGCCATCGGCTCGGCGCTGTCGGCGTCCCAGCTGAACCTGAACCTGATAGCCGTGGGCTACTCGCTCGGCCTGGCCGCTTCGGTGCTGTGGTTCGGGGCGCTCGGCGACCGGTACGGCCGCAAGCGGATGATCGTGATCGGGATGTCCCTGGCCATGCCCGCCTCGCTGGTGGCAGGCATCGCGCCCTCGACTGAGGTGCTGATCGCGGCCCGGGTCGTCGGTGGCCTCGGGGCCGGCCTTACCTTCCCGACCACGCTCGCCCTGATCACGGTGTTGTGGGCGGGGCCGGCGCGGACCCGGGCCATCGCGCTGTGGTCGGCGCTGGGCACCGGCTCGGCGGTGCTCGGCCCGCTGGTGTCCGGGGCGCTGCTCCAGGTCTTCGCGTGGGGCTCGGTGTTCCTGGTCACCATCCCGCTGGCGTTGCTGGGCCTGGTCCTGGCCGTGCGGTTCGTGCCCTCGGGCCTGGCCGAGAGCGAGACGCCGGTGGACAACTACGGCGGGCTGCTGTCCGCCCTCATGGTCGGCGCCCTCGTGGTCGCGCTGAACATCGTGGCGGCACCCAACCTGCAGGTGCTCGCGCTGGTCCTGATCGGGGTCGCGGTCGTGATCGCGGTGCTGTTCGTGCTCCGGCAGCGCCGGGCCCCGAACCCGCTGTACGACCTGGACGTCGCGCGGCGGCCCACGTTCTGGGTGGCCGCGGTCGCCGGGATCATCATCTTCGGCGCGCTGATGGGCGTGCTGTTCATCAACCAGCAGTACCTGCAGAACGTGCTCGGGTACAGCTCGCTCGCCGCGGGGGCGGCGATCCTGCCCGCGGTGGTCCTGATGGTGCTGGTCGCCCCGATGTCGGCCCGCCTCGTGGCCGCGTGGGGATCACGGCGGACGCTGCTCACCGGCCAGTCGATCCTCGGCCTGTCGTTCGTGGCGATGCTGCTGCTGTGGGGCGAGGACACCCCGTACGTGGTCGTCGTCATCCCGCTGCTGCTGATGGGGCTCGGGATCGGCCTGGCCCAGACCCCGTCCGCCAACTCGCTGACCAGTTCGGTGCCGCTGCGCCGGGCGGGCATGGCGTCCGGGACGGCCGACCTCCAGCGTGACCTCGGCGGGGCCGTGATGACCTCGATCTTCGGCGCGTTGCTCACCGCCGGCTACGCCTCGGCGATGGCGGCCGCGGGCGCCGCGTCCGGGCAGGACATCACCGCCGAGACCCAGAACCAGCTGCAGATGTCGTACGCGGGCGCCGCCCAGATCGCGGCGGCGCACCCCCAGTACGCCGACCAGATCATCGCCGCCGCGCGCGACTCGTTCCTGCACGGCGATCGCCTCGCCTACGCCGCCGGCCTCGTGGCCGTGCTCCTCGGCCTCACGCTGGTCCGGTTCTTCTACCCGGACAAGGAGACCGAGCAGAGGCTGCACGCGGACTGGGCCGCCGCGGAGGAGTGACCGCGCCCGCGCGACGGCGTGGCAACGTCACCGGCGACGCGCCCATTCCGTCGATCCCGCAGCCCGCAGCCCGAGAACAACCTCGGCGAAGTCAGCGAAGCCTCCCCACCCGAGGCCACATGGTCACGCCGGTCGTACACCCCGACGGAGTCGTCACTGCCCGAACTTGGCGAGGTTCGACGCCCTGGCCTGGCCGCCAACCTCAATGAGGGTGCCGTCGCGCAGGACCACATCAATGTCGGTAGGGCCGAAGGAGGTCGTCACGAGCGCCGCGTTTCCCCTACGTCGCCGCCGAACCGGGCAACCACGCGTCCGGCGAGGACGCCCTTGATGGGAGGCGGCTTGGGCGTGGCCCACCAGCAGGAGAAGCTGTGGGTGTCCAGGCCGCACCCGTCTCGAAGGCGCCACCGGCCGCGGGCACCACCCCGACACCACTCACGGCGAGCACTTGAGGAACCTCACCCGTGGTGTCATACCCATACGTGGTGTCACCGACCCGGTCCGCGACCCCGCCGAGGTCTGGTTCCCGCCCGCGTCCCAGCCGTAACTGGTGCCGTCGGGGGAACTCACCAGCCGGTTCGCCGCGTCAGAGCCGCACCGCACCGTCGAACAGCTCTGTGGGCCCCTTCGCGGACCACAACTGAGACCAGAGGCAGGAAATCGCTCCTGCGCTGGCTGATTGGCGTTTCCCCTTGTCAACTCGCGGAGGATACGAGACTCGAACTCATGAGGGCGTGTCCCAACCCGCTTTCCAACTGGGCGGACGATCGTCGTCGGGGGCTGCGGCCCTAGACTCGGATCACCCGAGACCTGGGAGCGACCTTGAGCGTCGACACAAACGAAGCCCCTGCTACACGCCCCACGACGCCGTGGTGGACGCTTTCGCCTGAGGACGCTGCGGCACAGCTCGACGCTGGGCTCGACGGCCTCACAGCCTCGGACGCCGCGCAACGGCTCGAGACGTATGGCCCCAACCAGCTCACCGCGACGAAGTCGGCCACCTTCGCCCAGCTCGCGATCAAGCAGGTGCTGGACCCGATGAACCTCATGCTCATCGCCGTAGCGGTCATCTCGGCCGTCATCGGTCAGGTCTCGACCGCGATTCTCGTGGCGCTGCTCGTGGTCTTCAATGTGTGGTCCGGAGCGGCGCAGGAGAAGAAGGCGCAGGCGAGCGTCGACGCGCTGGCGACGATGCAGGTGCCGAACGTGAGGGTGCGGCGCGACGGAGCCATCGTGCAGGTGCCGGCTCCCGAGGTCGTGCCAGGAGACATCATCGAGCTGGAGGCCGGCGACATCGTGCCGGCCGACGCCCGCATCGTTCGTGCCACCAACCTCGAGACTCAGGAGGCCGCACTGACGGGGGAGAGCGCGCCCATCGAGAAGACGGCCGACGCCTTGCCCGACGCCGACACGGGACTCGGCGACCGGCGCTCGATGCTCTACCAGAACACGTCAGTGACGCGAGGCACGACGACTGCCCTGGTGGTGGCGACCGGCATGACGACCGAGATGGGCGCCATCGCGACGATGCTCGCGGACGTGGAGCGCGTCAAGTCGCCGCTTCAGAAGGAGCTGGGGTCTCTCACGAACATCATCGGCGCCGTCGCGTGGGGCGCGGTGGTCGTCATCATCGGTATCGGCCTGACGCGCGGTCAGTCCTTCGCCGACCTCATGTTCCTGGGTACGGCTGTCGCGATCTCGGCGATCCCGACGGGCCTGCCGACGTTCGTCCAGCAGATGCTGTCCTGGGGCGCCAACCAGTTGACCGCCGCGAAGGCGGTGATCGCGTCGCTCAACGACGTGGAGACTCTCGGCGCGACCAGCGCGATCTGCTCGGACAAGACGGGCACGCTCACGATGAACGAGATGACAGTGCGCTCCATCTGGGTGGGTGGTCGCACGTTCACCGTCGACGGCGCCGGGTATTCGTTCGAGGGCGTGGTGCGCACGTCCGACGGCGAGCCGATCGATCCGCCACCCGCGCTCGCCTACGCTCTCGCGCTGCCCAACGATGCGACCGTGAGCGCCGACGGCGTGGTCGTCGGGGATCCCACGGAGGCGGCCTTCGTGGTGCTGGCGCAGAAGCTCGGCGCCGATGTTGACGAGACGAAGCGGCGCTTCCCGCGCGCCGCCGAGGTGCCGTTCGACTCGGACTACAAGTTCATGGCGACGTTCCACTACGTGGAGTGGCAGGGAGCGACGCGCCTCGCCGCCGTCGTCAAGGGGGCGCCCGACGTGCTGCTGAAGCGCTCGTCGCAGGCCGTGGTGCGTCGACAGGAGTTCGCGCCGATCGCCGAGTACGTCGACGGTATCGCTGAGGAGATCGACTACCGCTCGTCCCAGGGACTGCGCACGCTCGCGCTCGCGCTGCGGCTGTTCGAGCCCGCCGACGAGGAG
>JAGQUI010000169.1 GCA_020438595.1 Propionibacteriaceae bacterium
GAACGGGCTGTCGTGTTCCATCCCCCTCGGTCCCTTAGGAGCGGACGGTGAGGAACGAACCGCCCGCGTCACGAAGGGCGCCTGAGCCGCTCACCCGCAGGCCAGGCGGGGCCCCCCGGTGAGGGTGTCCGGCCGGGCCGCGGAGGCCGGCCCGGAGTAGGTGACCCGTTCACCGGGCAGTTCCGCGTAGCGCACTCCCGCTTCGGTGCCGGTCACGACCCCGTCCCCCCGTTTCAGGGCGGCGAAGGTGGGTCGCCACGGCAGTTGCGCGTCGAGGTCGAACCCGTCCGGCGGGTCGGTCAGGTCGACCGTCCAGCCGATGGCGACGGCGGCGCCGCCACTGCTGCCGTAGCGGACGGCGAAGCCGGGCCAGCTGTGCACGACCGTCGCCAGCGGCGTCCGTTCGGTCTCGGAGGTGCACAGCTCGGGCTGGCCGACCTTCGCCTTGCCGAGCCGCTTCGCGATCAGCGGGTCGACCGTGGCGGCCGGCGCCTTGCCGAGCGGCAGGTTGCCGATGGCGGTGCCGCTGAGCACCACCACCGCGGGCAGCGCCGGGGGCTGGCCACCCGTGGTCGGCGTCGCTGACCCGCTCGGGGAAGCCGTGGGGGTACCGGTCGCCGACGCCGTGGTGGTGTCCGGAGCCGCCGTGGCGGCGCCCGGTGTCGCGGCCGGTTCCGGGGCCGGCCCCGTGCAGGCCGCGAGCGACAGCAGGCCGGTGAGGGCCAGCGCGGCGAGTCGAGCGGTCACGGTTCCTCCAGCGACGTCCCGGACGCCCCGGGAACGGCCTCCACGGTAGTCGCCGACGGTGGTGCGGCGCGGGATCACCGGCCGCAGGGTGTACGACTTCGCGTACGACCTCCGCGCGCGTTCGTGTTCCCGCCGTCGGCGCTGCTACCTTTCGCACAGCTGGTTCACTGCTACCAGCAATTACGTAGAAAGCCGGACAACAGAATGTCGATCGTGGGGGAGCGCCGCGCGGCGCATCGATGGACGGCCGGGCTCGCCGGTCTCGCACTGGTCATCGGTACCGGGCTGGCGTCCGCGCCGGTCGCCCGGGCCGACGGCGGCGACCTGGTCGCACCGCTCCCGCAGGGCCCGGTGGGCGCCCTCGTGGACGGGGTGTGGGACGACGTGCTGCTCGCCCAGGGTGATGCCGGCTGGTACCTGAGCGGTGACCACGGCGCGAGCTGGTCGGTGCTCGGTTCGGACACCACCACGGTCAGTGGGTACGCGTGGCTGGACTACCTGGACGACTCACAGGCCGCGTTCAGCGAGACCGGCCTCGGGGACGACAACTCCGACTCGATGGTCTGGGTCGCCGACACCAGCGACCCGACCGCGGTCACGGCGTACTCGCTGCCGGGCCAGGACGTCGCGGCGGCGAACGCGACCACGGCGGTGGTGGACGACCACGGCGGCGTCGCCACGGCGGTCGACCTCGGCACCGGCACGGCCGTGCCCCTGCAGACCGAGCTCGACCTGCAGGACTGGGCGTTCTGGACGGTCGGGGCCGACGAGGCGATCGCGGTCGTCTCGACCTGGGCGAACGCGTTCCTCCCGAGCGCGAGCACGATCGACCGCGTCCCGCTGGACGGTGCCGGCGCAGGCGAAGCCCCGTTCGTGGTGACCGGTGGCGTGGCCTGGTCCGGGTTCACCGCCGACGGCGGCATCGACTACATCACCCTGCACAAGACGAAGGGCGCGACCACCTACCAGTTCGACTACTGCACGCGGGCGCCGGCGGCGACCACGTCGACCTGCGGCGTGCTGAAGGCGGGCATCGCGAAGTCCGCTGCGATCATGGCCCAGGCCTGGAAGGTCGGGAACTTCGCCCAGGTGCAGGTCGGCAAGTACCTCTACGCCACCGAACTGGTGCGCAGCGCGAAGACCGGCCGCTACCCGGCGATGGTGAAGGTGACCGGCGTCGCCCCCGACCAGGGTGACCTCACCCGCACGCAGTTCGCCCGCCTGGGCACCGGCAGCCGTCCGGTCGTGACCGACACCACGTCCGGCACCGGTGGGGTGTTCGAGGTGGCCGCGTCCGGCCGGGCCACCCGGTTCTCCGAGGGCCCCACCGGGCCGATGGTTCCCGAACTGCTCTCGCTCACGGCGACCCGGGCGACCGGGCTCGACGACCGCGGCTCGCTGTACACCGCCTGGGAGCGCGGCCTCGGCTCCTTCGCCGAGGAGGAGGTGCTGTCCTCCCGCGCCGACGACGTGCTCGCCTCGGTGGGCCGGACGGCGCTGAACACGACCTCCGGGCTGGTGCTCTCCGACCACGGCGTCCAGACCGCCAGGCTCAGCCGCTGGCGCATCCTGGGCGAGCTGAGCGGGCCGTACCTGGTCGGGATCGCCGGCGGGAAGTCGCTGATGCCCAGCATGCTGGCCGGCTCCACCAAGGTGGCGTTCCCCCGCTACGAGTACCCGCTCGCCGTCTTCGGCAGCACCGTCGCCGTGCTCGGTTGGGGTACGACTTCGTGGCAGGTGAAGGTCTACGACGTGGGCAGCGGTGCGCTGGTGCGGCTCGGCACCGTCCAGATCGATGACCTCCAGGAACTCACGGGCCTGTCGCTGTGGGGCGACGACGTGGCCGTGTCGGGCTACACCGACGGCGACGGCGAACACGCCCTGGGCCGGATCACGAACTTCCGCACCGGAGCCACGGTCTGGGAACGCGCGTCCGATGACGGCCTGGTGGTCGCCGCGCTCGGCGACGGGGTCGCGGTGCTCGGACTGGGCGAGGAGGAGGCCCCGCAGCTGCTCGACCCGGCCACCGGGGACACCACCTCGCTGCCCGCCGTCACCGGCTGGGCCAGGCCTGCGCTCGACGGCGCGAACCACGTCCTGTACGCGACCGCGACCGACCTCGTGGTGCACGAGATCCCGTTCGCCGGCGCGTCCGACCCGAGGGCGCTGTGGACGTCCGCCCCGGCCACCTTCAACTCGTGGGCGGGGGAGTCGTCCCCGTGGCGGGTCTCGGTCGATGCGACCAAGGCGCTGGCGAACGGCACGCTGGAGATCGAGGGCACCGGGGCCCTGGCGGGCACGTCGGTGAGCCTGCCGGTCGAACCCGGCTCCGCCGACGGGTCGCTGCGGCTGGACTGGGACGGCACCATCGGCGACGCGCTCGCCCCGGCGGGCACCTACACCTGGCACCTGACCGGGTTCAGCGGCCTGAAGGCCGTCGACGGCACCACCACGGTGGGCGGCACCCTGACGGTCTCCAACAAGCTGGTGGCCTACCCGCAGGCCGTCCCGACGATCGACGTGACGAAGCCGGTCACCGACGCCGTCCTGACCGCGGAGCCGGGCAACCATCCCGGCGACGCCGCCGTCGGCTACCAGTGGTACCGCGGCACCAGGGCGATCAAGGGCGCGACCGCGCAGACCTACCCGGTGCAGCCTGCCGATGTGGGCGCGACGATCAAGGTGAAGGTGTCGTTCTCCGGATCGACCCACTACCTGGCCACGGCGAAGTACTCCAAGGCGACCGCGAAGGTCAAGAAGGCGGCCCTGGTCCGGGGCGCCGTGGCGCTCGGCGCCGATGCGCCCCAGGTGGACGTGCCGTTCGCGGTCGCTGCGGACGGCTGGGGCCCCGAGCCGCTGAAGCTCGCCTACCGCTGGTACCGGGTGAGCGCGAAGGGCCGGTCGACGGCGATCACCGGGGCCACCGGGGCGACCTACGTGCCGACCGGCTCGGTCGCGGGCTACCGGCTGAAGGTGGCCGTCACGGCGTCGCGTGCCGGCTACACCACGGTGCGGGTCACCTCTCCGGTGTCCACCGCCGTGCTCGCCGGCAGCTACCAGGTCGTCCCGACCCCGACGATCAGCGGGACGGCGCAGGTGGGTGCGACCCTCACCGCCGACCCCGGCACCTACCTCGGCGCGGCCGGGGACGCGGTGCGACCTTCGCTGCGCTACCAGTGGTACCGGGTCACCGACGCCGGCGACGTGGCGATCCGGGACGCGACCAGGGCCACCTACAAGGCGGTCGCGGCGGACGCCGGCCTCACGCTGAAGGTGCGGGTCGTCGCGAAGCGGTCGAGCTACCCGACCCAGACGACCTGGAGCGATCCGACCGACCCGGTGGTGCTGGGCGGCTGACCGGCGGCATCCGCGGCGAGCCGCCGGTCCGGAGGCCCGCCGGGCACGGGCTAGTCTGGCGGCCATGCGCCTGATCCTCGTCCGCCACGGCAGAACCACGTCGAACGTCGGGCTGGTGCTCGACACGGCGGCGCCCGGTGCCGACCTGGACGAGGCCGGCCGCGCGCAGGCGGAGGCGCTGGTGGAGCGGCTCGCCGGGTTCCCGGTCGAGGCGATCTTCACATCCAACCTGGTCCGCACGCAGCAGACCGCCACCCCGTTCGCGCGGGCCCGCGGCCTGGAGTTCACGGTGCTGCCCGGGCTGCGGGAGATCTCGGCGGGCGACGACGAGATGTCCGCGGACGCCACCCGCTACGTCGGCACGCTGATCAAGTGGCACTCCGGCGACCTCTCCGCCCGCATTCCCGGTGGCGAGGACGCGGCCGAGTTCTTCGCCCGCTACGACGGGGCGATCGACGAGGTCGTGGCGTCCGGCCACCCGGTGGCGATGGTGGTCAGCCACGGCGCGGCGCTGCGCAGCTGGGCGACCGCGCGCGTGCCGGGCTTCACCGACGCGCTGGGCAAGGGCCACCTGGACAACACCGGCATCATCGTCGTCGACGGCTCTCCCGAGACCGGCTGGCAGCTGTTCGAGCTGGACGGCGTGCGCACCTGGTGGATGCCCGAGGACGCCGAGCAGGGCGACCCGGGCCCCGGCGACGACGCCTGACCACGCGCAAAGTGGCCCGTAGAGGCCGTAGTCGGCCGATAGTGGCCACTTTGCTGACGAGCTAGCGGAAGATGACCGTCCGGCCGCCGTCCAGCAGGACGCGGTGCTCGGCGAACAGCTTGACCGCCTCGGTCAGCGTCCGGCTCTCCTGCTCCTGGCCCATCGCGACGAGCTGCGGCACCTCCATGGTGTGGTCCACCCGGCGCACGTTCTGCTCGATGATCGGGCCCTCGTCGAGGTCGGAGGTGACGAAGTGCGCGGTGGCCCCGATCAGCTTCACCCCGCGCGAGTGGGCCTGCCGGTAGGGGTTGGCGCCCTTGAACCCGGGCAGGAACGAGTGGTGGATGTTCACCACCTTGCCGGCCAGCGCCTCGCACAGCTCGGGGGACAGGATCTGCATGTAGCGGGCCAGCACGACCAGCTCGATGTCGTGCTCGGCGACCACGTCGAGGATGTGCCGCTCGACGTCCGCCTTCGTCTCCGCGTTCACCTCGTGCTGTTCGAACGGGATGCCGTAGAAGCTGGCCAGGTCGGACAGGTCGGGGTGGTTCGCGATGATCCTCGGGATCGTGATCGGCAGGTGGCCCGACCGCTGCCGGAACAGCAGGTCGTTCAGGCAGTGGCCGGCCCTGCTGGCCAGGACCAGCGTGCGCCGGCGGCGTCCGACGTAATCGAGGACCCACTGCGCACCGAGGCTCTCGGCGATGGCCTGGAAGTCGCGCTCGAAGTGCGACCGGTCGAAGCCGGACTGCACCTGAACCCGCATGAAGAAGCGGCCCGACTCAGTGGACGTGAACTGCTGCAGCTCGGTGATGTTGCCGCGCGCCTCGACGATCGCACCGGTCACCTGGTGCACGATCCCGGGACGGTCCGGGCAGGACAGGGTGAGCAGCCAGTGGGTCGAGTCGATCACGGCTGAAAGGGTAGCGTCCCGCCACGGTATGTTTGGGCCCACGTCGCGAGCAGGAAGGTCAGGGGATGGCGAAGATCAAGGTCGTCGGCACGGTGGTGGAGCTGGACGGGGACGAGATGACCCGGATCATCTGGCAGTTCATCAAGGACCGCCTGATCCAGGCGTACCTCGACGTGAACCTCGACTACTACGACCTGAGCATCGAGCACCGCGACGCCACCGACGACCAGGTCACGGTGGACGCTGCGAACGCGATCAAGCGGGAGGGCGTCGGCGTGAAGTGCGCCACGATCACCCCGGACGAGGCCCGCGTCACCGAGTTCGGCCTGAAGAAGATGTGGGTGTCGCCGAACGGGACGATCCGCAACATCCTCGGCGGGGTGGTGTTCCGGGAGCCGATCATCATCTCGAACATCCCGCGGCTGGTGCCGGGCTGGGCCAAGCCGATCGTG
>JAGQUI010000016.1 GCA_020438595.1 Propionibacteriaceae bacterium
CCGCAGCCGCACCGGGTGGCCTTCGTCTGCTCGGCGAACTCGGCCCGCTCGCAGCTGGCCGAGGCCTACTGGCGCACCGTCAGCGACGTCCCGGTCGTCTCCGGCGGCCTGCGGCCGGCGCCCGGGGTGCACCCGCGGGCCATCGCGGTGGGCCGCCGGCACGGCCTCGACCTCAGCGCCGCCCGGCCGAAGCAGGTCGCCGAAGTCCTCGCCGGTGACGACCTGGTCGTGGCGGTCTGCGACCAGGCCTACGAGGCGCTGTCCGCCCGGCCCGTGCACTGGTCCGTCCCCGATCCCGCCCGCACCGGCGACACCGACGCCTTCGAGGCCGCCTACGCCGATCTCACCGAGCGCATCGATCGGCTCGCCCGCGGCATCGAGCCGGCGGGTCGTTGATCCCCGATCCACGCAGAGTGGACAGTATCGGCCGTCGTCGGCCAATACTGTCCACCTTGCGGTACTGGCGGGGCCGAGAGGTACGCAGCTTGCGCCATGTCGCGGCGCGGGAAAGGTGGGTACAGTCGAGGTAACGGCGATGGGGCTCGCCGCAAACGCTGACGCTGACGGTCCCTACTGGCAGAAACCAGGGGACCTCGCATGAGCGTACCGATCAGCACGGAGCCGGCCACCCGCGGCGACGGCCGCGCGGGCCCGCCACGAACCACGGCCTGTCCGAGCCTCCTCGGCGACGGCCACGGCGAACCACCGCAGGCCGGCCCGCCGCCCTGCCTGGGCGACCTGCACCTCGACGAGGTGATCGCCCGGGCGGCGCCCGGCGACTTCCAGCGCAACGTGTGGCACACGCCGCTGGCCGACGAGGCGATCGTCGAGTACCGCCAGGACGTCGCGCGCGACCTGCAGCGACCCGGCATTCGGCGGGCGGCGGAGGGCTTCGCCGCTGCGGTCGAGGGCGCGCGCAACGCGATCACGGCACGCGCGCAGGCGCACTACCCGGTGCCCGCGGAGCTGAACCTGCTCGCCGCGATCGAGCGGTTCACGAGCGCCGTGCAGCAGTTCACCACGGGCCTGGCCGAGCAGTCGCCCCGCTCGCAGGCCCTGCGCGGCGTGGCCGCGCACCTGGCCGGTTACGTGCGGGCCGCCGGCTTCCGCGAGCTCGCGGACGGCGCGGACGCCCTGCTGGCCGACCTGCGCGGTACGCCCGTCGAGCTGGGCATCCAGTCCGGCACCGTGTGGGTCACCGCGGACGGCGGACGGGCGGCCTGGGCCCCGCAGATCGCGGCCTCTTCGCCCGGTTCGTGAGCCAGGCGGACGCCACGGCGGTGCCCGCGCGGCCGAGGCGGTACCTGAACCACGTGGAGGCGCAGGCGATCGGCCTGGTCGCGAGCCTGCGTCCGGAGGTGTTCGAGGCCACCGGTCGGTTCGCCCGTGCGCACGCCGACTTCCTGCCCGCCGACCTGGCCCGCCTCGCGGAGGAACTCCGGTTCTTCCTCGGCTTCCTGGCCATCACCGACCGGCTGGGCGGCGTCGAGTGGTGCCTGCCCCGCCTGGTGCACGGCGGGTCGGGGCCGGTGGCGCTGCACGGCGTCGTCGACCTCGCGCTCGCCCTGAAGCCCCGCGACGAGGCGCCCGAACCCGTGCCCAACGACCTCGCGCTCGGCGGCGACGAGCGGATGGTCTTCATCACCGGTCCCAACCAGGGCGGCAAGGCGACGCTGGCCCGTGCGATCGGCCAGCTCGCCTACCTGACCTCGCTGGGGCTGCCGGTGCCCGCACGCTCGGCGTCCCTGCCGCTGCCGCACCCGGTGCTCACCCACTTCCCGCAGCCCGACGACCCGGAGCACCAGCGCGGCGGCCTCGCCGAGGAGATGGTGCGCCTGCGTGACGTGGTCGACGCCTGCGGGCCGGCTGCGCTCGTGGTGCTGAACGAACTGTTCTCCGCCACGTCGGTGGAGGACGCGCTCGAGCTGTCCGCGGTGGTGCTGCCCCGGCTCGCCGCGTCCGGCTGCCGCGTGGTCTGGGTGACCTTCCTGGAGGCACTCGTCACCGGCGTGGACGGCGCGGTCAGCCTGGTCGGTCAGGTAGCGCCCGACGACCCGACCCGGCCCACGTTCCGGTTCCGGCCGCAGCCGCCGGACGGCCGCTCGCACGCGGACGCCCTGGCCGCGCGGCACGGGCTCTCGGCCGAGGACCTCGCGAGGAGGCTGTCGTGAAGGTCCACCTGCTGTTCTCCGACCGCGACGCCGACCGCAACGCCACCCCGCCCGCCGGCGCGGACGACCTGGTCGCGGACCTCGACCTCGAACCGGTCCTGGAACTGATCCGGCCCGAGCGCCGGATGGAGAAGCTGGCCCGCGCGGTGCTGCTCAGCCCGCTGGTCGAACCCGACCAGATCGCGTGGCGCCAGGCCGTGCTCGCCGACGCGATCGCCGACCCCGAGGGCATGCGGACGCTGTTCGACCTCGCCGGACGGGCACTGGCCAGCCAGCACTCGATCTGGATGTACGGCGGGCGCACCGCCGACTCGCTGCTCTCCCGGGCGATCCACGGGCTGCGGGCGCTGCTGCCGCTGCTGCGCGAACTGCACGCGTTCGCCGCCGACCGCCTGCCCACCGCGCGCTCGGACGGCCTGTCCGGGCTCTACCGGCGGGTGCTCGACGAACTCGACCCGGCCTACCTCGGCGAGATGGCCACCCTGCTGGGCCAGTTGCAGTTCCCGCGGGGCGTGGTCAGCCGCGCCCGGCTGGACGCGTCCGGGCTGCTCGGCTCGCTCGACCTGGTCGAGCCGACCGGCGGCCGGCGTCCGTGGTGGGCCGTGCTGGGCCTGCCCCAGCAGGGCAGCTTCCGGTTCACCATCGCCGACCGGGACGAGGCCGGCGCCCGCGCGCTGTCCGAGTTGCGCGACGACGCCATCCACGACGTCGCCGCCACCGCGGCCCGGGCGAACGACCACGTGGTGGGCTTCTTCCACCAGTTGCGCTGGGAGGCCGGCTTCTTCGTGGGCGCCCTCGCGCTGCACGACGCACTGGCGAAGGCCGGCGTCGGGGTCTGCTGGCCGGTGCCCGCGGCGACGGGGACGGCGCTGGAGGCGTCCGGGCTGAGCTGCCTCAGCCTCGCCGTCCGGACCGGGTCCGCGCGGGTGCCCAGCGACGTCCCCGGCCCCGAGGTGGACCTCGGCGTGGTCACCGGGGCGAACCAGGGCGGCAAGACCACGTTCCTGCGCAGCGTCGGCTGTGCCCAGTTGCTGCTCCAGGCCGGGCTGTTCGTGCCGGCCGCGCGCTTCACGTCCGGGCTCGCCCCGGCGATCCACACCCACTTCCGCAGGGCCGAGGACGACGACCTGGCCAGCGGCAAGCTGGAGGAGGAACTGGTCCGGATGAGCGGGATCGTGGATCGCTGCCGTCCCGGCGACCTCGTGCTGATGAACGAGTCGTTCTCGTCCACCGACGAGGTCGAGGGCAGCTACATCGCCGGCGACATCATCGACGCGCTCATCGACCACGGGGTGCGGGTGCTCGTGGTCACCCACTTCTTCCGGCTGGCCCGGCGCTACCGCGACCGTCCGCGCACGATTCTGCTGACGGCCGAGCGCCGCGACGACGGCACCCGCAGCCACCGGGTTCTGCCGGGGGCGCCGCTGGCGACGAGCCACGGCATGGACATCTACGACCAGGTGTTCGGCGACGACTTCGCTGGACGGCTGCCCAATCCGGCCCATTCCGAGAGAGGATGAGGAAATGACCGACATCTACCTGTGCCGGCACGGCCGCACCACCATGAACGTCAACGGGTTGCTCCGTGGCCGCCTGGACCCGGACCTGGACCTGGTCGGGTACACCGAGGCCCGGGAGCTCGGTGAGTTGCTCGGCGGCCTCGGACTGACCCGGGTGATCGCCAGCCCGTTGGGACGGGCGGTGGAGACGGCCCGGCCGATCGCGGCCCGGGCCGGGCTCGAGGTGGAGACCGACGACCGCCTGCTCGACCGCGCCTACGGTCA
The DNA here is from genome assembly GCA_020438595.1 of Propionibacteriaceae bacterium. Next base: position 3,956 of record JAGQUI010000016.1, read on the forward strand.
GTTCGACGGCGCCTCGTCCGACGATGTGGTCGAGGAGTACGGGTCGCTGGACGCCGCGCCCGGCGTCGAGCCCGCAGCGGAGGTGCTCGCGCGTGGTCGCGCGGTCCTCGACGAGCTCGCGGCCGACCCGAGTGACGGGCCGATCGTGGTGGTGAGCCACGACGCCGTGATCCGTCGGCTGCTGGACGCGCTCACGCCCACGCCGACGCACCACGAGCACGTCCAGCCCCGCACCGGCTGCTGGAGCCTGCTGCGCCACGACGGCGCGGACTGGGAGCTGCTGATGGCCGACAGCAAGGACGACCCGGTCGAGACCGCGCTGGCCGTCCGCTCGGTGCACCACGAGCCGGTCTTCTCCTCGGGACAGCTCGCCCAGTAGGTGGCGGACGCCCTTCGTGACGCTCCCGGTTCGTTCCTCACCGGGCGCTCCTCAGGGAGCGTGGGGTGAACCCGGTCCCTGAGGAGCGGCGGGGGACGAGCCGCGTCACGAAGGGCCGCTCACGAAGGGCCGCTCACGAAGGGCCGGCACCCGGTCGTCCCTCACACCCGCGGCCGGACCACCCGCACCGCCACCACGCTGAGCAGCATCCAGGTGGCGGCGTAGCCGAAGGCGACCTGCGGGGAGAACAGCGTCCACAGGATGCCGGCGACGACGGTGGCACCGAGGTCGCCCACGGACTGGGTGAGGCCGAGCACGCCGAACGCGTGGCTGCGCACCTCGCCGGAGACGCCGAGGGCGACCAGGGACGACTCGGCGGTCTCGGCCAGCCCGATGCCGAAACCGGCCAGCGCGAAGCCCGGGAGCACGCCGGCGAGGCCGCCGCCGAGGGCGAACAGCGCGTAGGCGCCGACGTAGACCGCCGCCCCGAGCGCGAAGGTGAACCGGGGGCTGCGGCGGTCGGTGAACTGGCCGGCGAGGAGCGCGGACGCCGCGGCGACCGCGTTGTGGCCGGCGTAGGCGAGGATCGCGACGCTGGCCGCGGCGCGGGCGTCCCAGCCGGAGGCGGCGAGCACGTCGGTGGCGCGCAGGATGAGCAGGGTGGTGGCGAGGTTGCCCAGCTCGAAGGCCGCCACCGGGGCGAGCAGGCGGGGGAGTCCCTCGCGGCGCAGCGCGCGCAGGTTCAGCGTGGCCTTCACGCGGGCCTCGCTGCTGGCGAAGGTGGTGCGGGCCTCGCGCACGGCGACGGTGATCGCGACGGCGGCCAGTACGCCGGGGATGATCGCGAACATGATCGTCCAGCGCACCCCGATCAGGCCGACCAGCACGGACGCGGCCAGGGGCCCGGCGATGGCGCCGAGGTTGTCCCCGGCACGCTCGACGCCGAAGGCGCGGCCGACGCTGTCGCGGCGGGAGAGGTCGGTCAGCACCATGTCGCGGGCGGGGGAGCGCAGGCCGCGGGACACCCAGGCGATCGCCCGCAGGATCGCGACCTGCCAGATCGCGGTGGTCAGCCCGATCGCCGCGGTGGCGACGGCGGTGGCGAGGTAGCCGCCGCGGGCGAGGCGTCCGCGTCGGCGGGGATCGGCGGCGAGCGGCCCGCCGGCGAGCTTGCTGAGGCCGGTCAGGGCGTCCGCGACCCCGTCGATGGCGGCGAGCGCGCCCGCCCCGCCGCCGAGCACGCCGGTGACGAAGCCGGGCAGCAGCGCGGTGGCCATCTCGTGGCCGGCGTCCGAGCAGAAGGAGGCCGCGCCGACGCTCATCACGCCCGGGGTGAGCCAGCGTTCCTGCGGTTCCTGGTCGGCTGCTGCGTCCGGGTTCTCCGACATCGCCCCGCCTCCTCGACTCGTACCGGGAGTACCCCGGTTCGGCAGGAACCATCAGCTGTTGCGGTTCGGGCCTGAGCCCGGGCGGGAACCATCGCCTGCGTCCACTGTAGGCGTCCTGACTACGATGCCACCTGACGCCTGCCAGCCGGACGTAGGGGGAGGACACAGTGGACCTGGACGTGAGTCAGGACGCGAGCGAGCGTCGCGCGGAAGCCGCCCGGATGAGCCGTGCGTTCGCGACGGAGGACGACCTGGTCACGCTGCTCAGCGTCGCCGAGCACGGGCTCGGGGCGCTGTTCGGCGGCACCTGCACGATCCAGCTCGGCGTCGGCCCGGAGGGCGAGCCGGACGTGGCGCCGGAGTGGATCCCGTCCAGCGGGCTGCAGGACGAGGTGATGATCGGGCTCACCGGGCCGCCGAGTTCGGACCTGGTGGTCGACCACGGCGGGATCCTGCTGGTGCCGTACAGCAACAGCGGAGTGTGCCGGGCCTGGGTGCAGTTCGCGACGCCGCGCCGGGTCGGGGCCGAGGAGATGATCGTCGGCGACCTGTTCGCGCAGGCGTTCGCGATCGGCGTGGACCGGGTCGTCGCCCTGGACCAGGCCGAGAAGCGGGAGTTCCAGTTGCGGGCGGCGGTCGAGGGCCACCGGATCATCGGGCAGGCCACCGGCATCCTGATGGAACGGCACCGGCTCACCGCTGCGGTCGCGTTCGAGCGGCTGCGGAGGGCGAGCCAGAACCGCAACATCAAGCTCAGGGAGATCGCCGAGCGCGTGATCGACACCGGTCAGGAGCCGGACGTCGCCTGAGCGGCATCCGGCCGGACAGGCGGCGCGCCGGCTGTTCAGTTCAACCGGCGCACCTCCCGTGGGAGGCACCCCGGGACGCCTCCGACGGATTGCCCTCCCCGTACCCCGAAATTCGCGCTGGCCCTGCCCAGTCCGTCACGTCGGCAGTGGTGGTCCGCAGCAGGCACGCTGTAGAGCGACGCGCCGGGGTCGAGTTCGGGCGCAGAGTCCGTGACCGGGCACAGGCTGCTCCAGTTGTGTCCGCCTCGGGGTGGAGCTGAGTGTGACGTAGGCACGTCGCGCCGTCGACTCGGAAACGAGTTCCCGTTCGCGCATTCGATGGAGCAACGAGTGGGCGGAAACGCCCCAGTGCTGGCTGAGTGCCTCGACTCGATCGAAGGTCACCCGGTGAGGAAGCAATGGTCGGATCGCAGCGTCCGGCGTGAGGAACTCCGCCGCGAACCGATCGGCCTGCCGCTCCATCTCGCTGTCACTCCCGTGTCGACCATGGTGCATGACGATGTGGCCGATCTCGTGAGCTGCCGAGAAGCGATGCCTGAGAACATCGTCCGCCTTGTCGGGCGTCATCACGATCACCGGACGCGAGAGCGCCGTCGTCGAGAACGCGTCAATGCGGCTCTTCTCGTCTGATCCCTCCTCCTTCATCGAGAACAGCAGAACAATGACGCCGTGATTCTCGATCTCGGCGACGAGACCTACCACCGGCCCTGCGCCGAGTCCCCAGTGCGAACGCAGAAGCCGCGCGGCCGTGACGGGGTCAATAGGCTCCTGGGACTCCGGGAACGCCCACGAGGGAAGATCTGGTTCCGGGAACTCCACCTGCTCTTCGAGATAGCAGCTGAGTTCCCAGACCTGCTCCACGTACGCCGTGGCCTGTTGCTGCTGCGCCACCATCGTCGAGCGGAGACGACGGAATGACGCTTCAGCAACCTCGACCTGCGCGCGCGGCCGGCCGAGGGCGAGATACCCCGGAGGCACGTGAAGCGCATCGGCGAGCGCCTCTATCGTCTCGCCTCTATCGTCTCGCCACGCGGTTTGACCTCTCCTCGCTCGTACTGGCCGATCGCGGCCGCCGAATGCGCACCGGCGCTGCGTGTCGGTCGGGACGGGAACGGGTCGGCTCGCCCAGCCTCGCGCGGCGAGCGACCGGGGGGTCACCTGGTCGGCTGGAAGTCGAGGAAGGACAACTGCGGTGCCCGCTTCCCGTCCACGTCCGACCATTTGAGGGTCGTCCAGCGCACCGCATCGGCGACGAAGAGATTCGGGAACGTGTTGTGCACGTCCTTCAGCACAGGATCGATCACGTCGGACTGGAACTGCTGCCGGGCGAGGTAGGCGACTCGGAGGTCGGGAAGGCGGCTGTTGCCGAACAACCGCTCCTGCCGGGGGTTGAAGGACAGCCCCGACTTCCGGATGGTCCCGAGGGTCTCGTTGATGTAGTACTGGTCCTGCGCGTAGAGGAGCAGCCGCCAGTGGTGCGTGGACATCATCCGGAGGGCCAGGCCCACGATGGGTGAACGGTTGGACGGATTGCCGGGCGGCGGGTCCAGAACGATCAGGTCCGTGACGGAATCCCGCAACAGCGCCGAGTTCCGGTTCGCTTCGAGGAAACGCGCAACGATGGTGGTGCTGATGCTGAAACAGGCGATCGCCACGTGGGCCAGGCGGGCGCGGTGCGCGGGGGCTTTCCCGGCGTTCTTCTCGAGATACCAGTCCTGGATGCCCAGAAGGACTCCTGCGAGCACGTCCGCGTCGGCGAGGGCTCCCAGACCTGCCTGGAACGACCGCACCATCGGCACGACGAAGACGTAGGGACGATCCGCTCTGGCCAGCTGGTAGGCGAGCCGGTGCGCGTTGAGCAGGAACTGGAAGAACAGCCAGTCCCAGGCGTACGGGTAGCCGCTGGCGTCGCCGTAATAGACCGGGACGTCGGCGTCGGCGGCGTGATCGTACAGCGGCCGATTCGCAGCGCGGTGACCTTTCGGGTTGTCCTGCGGGCTCGGCGGCACGTACACGAGGAACGGCAGTCCTCGCTCGAAGACGGGCTGGGCGAGGTGGCTGCTCATGCCGGCCATGACGAGGTGGTGTCCGCCGTCGATCGTCACCTCGAACACGCGGGCCTGGTAATTGGGGAAGAGGCTGTCGTCCCGGGCGATCGCCAGCCGGCCTGACTTGTCGAGGATCGGATTCTCGACGTACCTCCCCTTGAACACCCGGTCGCTCGCCTGCGGGACCAGGAACTCCCGCGGCATCGTTCGCGGGACGGTGAAGCGCTCGCTCGCCCTCGCGAAGGGAACGCCCTTGAGCAGATCCACGACCCGCGGTGTCACGTCCGTCACCGGGATCAATGCCACCATGCCCCGAATCCTCGTTTTCCCGCTGTCGGGCCGACAAGGCGTTGTTGTGCTGCCCTACGCAGTAGTGCTGGCGCACCGTTGCCGGGGCAATTCTGCCGTCTGATCACCCGGTCGGAGGGCTCGTAGCTTGGAGCCGCCAACCTGTTCTGGAGGCTCCATGTTCGATCTCTTCAAGGACGTTGATCGGTACCGGGGCGTTCCGCCCTACGCGAGCGAGCACTATGGCATCTACCAGCCGTTGCTCGGCTGGAAGTCCAGGCTCACCAATGAGTGGATCCGACTCGGGGCCAAGGTGGTGGACCCCCGGCTCAAGCGCATCCTCGACTCTCGCATCGAGCCCGCTCCGACCAGGGACGAGGACCTGATCGCGCTCCCGTTGGAGCCAGGCTCCGGGAAGTCCCCGTGGCGGGTGGTCCTCCTCAATGATCTGGACAGCGAGCTGTTGAGAGTGCTGCGTGAGGCGGTCCAGGGCTTCGTCGACGCGCACGGTGGGAAGCTCCCCGTCGGCGCGGAGTGGAACCAGGTGATCGAGATCAACCAGTTGATGGACAAGGACAGGGGCCCGCTGAGAGTGGTCAACGATCGTCTCCGCGACCGGATCCTGCTCCGACAGGACCTCGCCTCGAAGGTACGGGCCGGTGATCCCCAGGCCTCGTACGAGGCCGCCCGCGCGGAACACCTGGCGCTGATGCAGTACGAGTCGCAGATCGCCTGCATGTTGCTCTTCTACGCCGAGGGCCAGGCCGGGTACGAGCCCGACACCCTCGCGAAGCTGTTCGGCGTCTACCCCGCGCCACCCCTGGACGACCTGTTCACCTCGACCGACCCGCTCGCGAACATCGACCCGATGGACCGGAGCGGGGTCCTCTCCCCCGTCGGGTTCATCCACCTCTTCCGCCAGTACTTCTTCGACCTGGGCACCTTCCTGGGCGAGCCGGTCGAGCATGTCTGGCTCGCACCCGGAACCACGATCGAACTGATCGAGGTGAACACGCGGCGCACGCTGATCGAACGCACGGAGGAGGCGTCGCTCGAGAGCACCTCCCGATCCGAACGTTCCACCGCCGTCAAGGACGAGCTGAGCGATGCGATCCGCGCCGAGAACGACTCGAGCACCAAGCTCGGCGTGACGGTGACCAACTCGGTGAACTTCGGGGTGTACCAGGGCTCGGCCACGGCCAACCTTGGGGTCGAGAACGCGAGGAAGGACGCCCGCGAGAGCGCGCACAAGCAGAACCGCGAGCAGGCCGAGAAGCTCTCCACCGAGATCAAGCGCAGCTACAAGTCCGTGTTCCGCACCGTTACCGAGACGACCGACACGCGGACGAAGCGCTACGTCCTCGAGAATCCCGGCCCCGACCTGGTCAACTACGAACTGCGGCGCAAGATGAGACGGGTCGGCGTGCAGTTGCAGGATCTCGGCACGCAGTTGTGCTGGCAGGTGTTCGTGGACGACCCCGGCTCGACGCTGGGCCTCGCCGAACTCGTGCACTTCGCGGAGTCGCCCGACCTCGCCAACATCAAGCAGCCAGATCCGATGCCCTACCCCGCTCCGGTCACGACGAAGTTCACCGCCCCGATCCAGTTCACCGGCGAGAACACCGACGACAACGCCGGGGCCCTCTACGAGTGGCGTGGCCAGCACCCCGACGGACGCCACTACGGCAACCGGATGAACACCGACGACGAGGACGAGCAGGACAAGCGGGTGATCATGGGGCCGTTCACCTTCCACGCCCAGCCCCCGCAGGCAGACTACGTGCTTGCCGAGGTCCGGCCGATCGGCCCCCAGGCCGGCCAGATCGGGATCGTGCGGGACTGGCCGATGCACAGGGACGCCGCGGGGAACCCCGACGGCTCGTTCGATCTCGTCATGCAGCAACTGCAGTTCAACGGCCAGAAGCAGGTTCCGTTCGACGTCGAGCTCGTCTTCAACCCCACCAAGGATGCGATCGACGCCTACAAGGCGCTGAAGAAGAAGGCGGACGACGACTACGACGCAGAGGTGTTCCGCGCGGTCAAGAAGACCTACATGGACAGCGTGCGTGACCGCATCAAGGCGGCCCACGGGATCGCGTCCCGACCCGCCTGGGACCTCCGCGAGGAGGAACGCACGGTGGTCTACCGGAACCTGCTCCGCCGGCTGATGCTCGACAGTTGGGGCTCCCCGGACGACGAGAACCAGCGCCGCCTCAACCACGTCCGCTCCGAGATCGTGCGGGCCATCTTCGACGTGGACGCCATGCTCTACTTCGTGGCACCCGAGTGGTGGATGCCTCGCCGGCACCGGACGTCGCACACATTCAATCCCAGCGTCCCGGCGAAGGACCAGACCGTCAACCTGAACGACGAGAACCAGGTGCGCTGGAAGGACGTGCCCGTCCGGCCCGACAACTACAGCATCACCGAGGAGTCCGACCCCGCGAGACTGGGATCGTCACTCGGCTGGCTGATCCAGCTCGACGGCGACAACCTGCGCAACGCATTCCTGAATGCGCCGTGGGTCAAGGCCGTCATCCCGATCAGGACCGGCCGCGAACGCGCTGCGTTGAACTGGCTCCGCACCGTGGAGGGCCATGAGGGCGACGGCTGGACGGAGAACTTCAAGCCTTCGACCCCGGAGGATCAGCAACTGGTGGCCGAGGTGCAGGCTGACGGCAACCAGCCAACCCTGGGGAACGTGCTCGAGAAGATCGCGGAGAAGCTCGAGGCCCAGAACTCGGACATGGCGCCGACGCTGAAGGCCGACAAGGTCTTCGAGCACGGCTTTGACCCACTCGCGAACGGATTCGACGCCGGCCTCCCGGCCAACGAGATCTTCAGCCAGTGGGTCTCGGTGCTCCCCACCGATCAGATCGTGGCCGTCACCTACGAGCCGACCAACCTCCTGGAGCCCTAGCCCACGTGCCCGCTGGGGCCGCAGGTGCCAGGACCTGGGCGACCAACGAACGATCTCCGAAGGCCTCGGAACCGACCTAGGCGACATCATCCAGCGCAGCGACATGCCCCAGTTATGCCCAGAATGGAGATGCGAAGTGCCCCTAACCAGCGTTTCCACTAGTCAGAGGCACTTCGCCTTTGGTCGGGGTGACAGGATTTGAACCTGCGACCTCATCGTCCCGAACGATGCGCGCTACCAAGCTGCGCCACACCCCGAACAGCCCTGACTGGGTCAGGGCCGAGTGGCAGTCTAGCCGAACTGCGAAGGCTCAGCCATTCGGGCCCGGAGTCAGCGTGAGCAGCGTCACCTCGGGCGGGCACGCGAACCGGTACGGGGCGAACGGGGACGAGCCGACGCCGGCGGAGACGTGCAGCCACAGCGAGTTGTCGCCTGCCTGGTAGCGGCTCAGGCCCTTGGCCTGGGCGGGCGGCAGGTCGCAGTTCGTGGTCAGCGCGCCCCAGCCCGGCACGCACACCTGGCCGCCGTGGGTGTGGCCCGCGAACGCCAGCGGAACCCCGTCGGCGGCCATGGCGTCGAGCACCCGCGCATACGGCGCGTGGGTGACACCGATCGAGAGGTCGGTCCCTTCGGAGGCCGGCCCCGCGACGCTCGAGTAGTCGTCCCGGTGCAGGTGGGCGTCATCGGTGCCGCGGAACTCGATCCGCACCCCGCGGACGTCGATCGTCGCCCTGTGCCCGGTCACGTCCTGCCAGGCGCCGGACGTGAGCCCCGCGCGCAGGTCCTCGGTCGGCAGCAACTCCCGGTCCTCGTGCACCCCGTGCCGGCTCGTCGAGGACGCCAGGTACCCCAACGGGTTCGACACCCCGGACGCGGTGTAGTCGTTCGAGCCGAACGCGAACACCCCCGGTACGTCGAGCAGCCGGCCAAAGGCGTCCAGCAGCGGCGCCAGCGCGTTCGCGTGCGCGATGTTGTCGCCGGTGTTCACCACCAGGTCGGGTTCCAGCCCGGCCAGCGCCGCCACGAACTCGCGCCGGTCCCTCTGGTACGTGGCCAGGTGGATGTCGGAGACGTGCAGCACCCGCAGCCGCGGCGCTCCCGGGGGCAGCACGGGCACGCTCGCCCGGCGTACCCGGTACGAGTGCGCCTCGACGAACGTGCCGTAGGCCACGCAGGCCGCACCGGCGAGCGCGAGCCTGCCTGCGACCTTGCCGATCACGTCAGCGTTTCCGGGGCGGCGTGACGGGGGTCGTGGGCGTTGTCGTGGGCACCGGGTCGGGCGCCGGCTTCGCCCCCTTGGAAATGATGATCCCGACGGTGCTGCCCTTCGAGACGGCGCCGGTCCGGGTGGTCCCGACCAGGCCGCCCTTGGGCACCGTGTCCGAGAACGAGTAGGTGTAGTAGCTGTCGAACCCGGCCCGGGACAGCCTCGCCTTGCAGGCGGCGGGGCCGAGGCCCGCACAACTGGGCACGCCCACGGTCTCGCCGTTCAGGATCGACTGCGGCGGGTCGACGAACTGGTCCTTCTTCTTGATGTCCTTGAGCGCCTGCGTCATGGCCGGCTGCATCATCTTGTGGCCCGCGTCCGAGCCGTAGCCCGACAACCAGGTGCCCGAGTGCGGCAGCCTCACGCCGCGAAGGTAGTTCTGCCCGCGCGCCTTCCAGAACTTCTTGATCGGCTTGCGCGGGCTGTTGTCGTAGCTGATCACCGCAGCGGTGACGAGGTTCGGCGTGTAGCCGATCGTCCACTCTGCCTTGTTCAGCGGCACGGTGCCGGTCTTGCCGGCGAGGGTGTAGCCGGGAATCCGGACGCTGCTCAGCGTGCCACCCGATCCGGTGTACGGGCCCTGGAACACCTTGTTGACCGCGTCCGCGAGACCCTTGTCGATCACCTTCTTGCAGCCGGCGCTCGGCGTGTCGTACTCGTGACCTTCCTTGTTCACGATCGACTTGATGATGATCGGGCTGCACTTGACGCCGCGGTTGGCGAACGTGCCGTAGGCGGTCACCATCGACAGCGGCGTGATCTCCGCGGAGCCGAGGGTGAAGGCCGCGATGTTGTTGTACTCCGCGACGAGGTCCTTGCCGTTGGCAAGCTCGAGGCCCACGGTCTTGGCCATCCTCGTGGTGGCGCAGATGCCGACGCTCTGTTCCAGGGGCACGTAGTAGTTGTTGACCGACTGGGCCGTGCCGTTCCACATGTTGTAGTTGCCGACCTCGGGGTTGTCCACCACCCAGCGCTTCTGGATCTTGAACGCGCCGGAACACGACTTGAACGTCTCGCCCTGGTAGTTCCGGCTTCGCGTCACCCGGTAGCTGGTGTTCACCCCGTAGCCGTCGTTGAGCGCGGCGGCGGCGACGAACACCTTGAACGTCGACCCGCCCTGGAAGCCGTCCGCGCCGTGGTAGCCCTTGCCCACGGCGTAGTTGTAGAAGGTCTCGCCCTTGCGCCAGTTGGTGCCCATCGTCGGTCTGCTCTGGGCCATCGCCCGGATCAGGCCGGTCTGCGGATCCATCATCACGATCACGCCGATCGCCGGGTCCTTGGCGTGGACGTTCCTGGAGACCACCTTCTGCGCCTTCTTCTGTGCCTTCAGGTCGATCTCGGTGGTGATGGTGAGGCCGCCGCGGTAGATCCGGTCCAGCCGCTCGTCCTCCGTGGCGCCCAGGTCGGTGGCCTGCTTGGTGAGCACCTGCAGGGCGTAATCACAGATGAACGGCAGGTCCGAGTTGGCGCAGCCCTTGCGCTTGAAGGTCATCTTGCTCTCGTCGAACTTCGTCGCCTTGGCGTCGGTCGCCTCCTGCGGGGTGATCAGCTTCAGCTCCAGCATGCGGTTGATCACGTCATTGCGACGCTGGATGCCGGGCACCGGGTGGGTCACCGGGTTGGTCGCCACCGGGTTGCGCACCAGCCCGGCCAGCATGGCGGCCTGCGGCAGCGTCAGGTCCGCCGCGCTCACCCCGAAGTAGTGCCGCGCGGCCGCCTGGACGCCGTAGGCGCCGTCGCCGTAGTAGGAGATGTTGAGGTAGCGCTCGAGGATCTCGTCCTTGGTGAACTGCTTCTCGACCGCGATGGCGTAGCGGAGTTCGCGAATCTTGCGGGCGACCGTGTTCTCGGTCGCCGCAGCCTTGGCCACGGCGTCGTTGTTCTCCTCCGCCTGCTCGATCAGGACGAGCCGGACGTACTGCTGGGTGAGGCTCGAAGCGCCCTGGGTGTTGCCCTGGCTGGTGGACACCAGTGCGCGCAGCGTGCCCTGCAGGTCCATGGCGCCGTGCTCGTAGAAGCGGTGGTCCTCGATGGCCACCTGGGCCTGCTGCATGATCGGCGCGATCTTGCTCAGCGGCACATAGGCGCGGTTCTCGTCGTAGAAGTAGGCGATCACCTTGCCGTCCGAGGTGAGCAGCCGCGACCGTTCCGCCTGGGGCGTCGCCTCGAGTTCGGTGGGCAGGTTGTCGAGGCTCGAGACCGCCTCCTTGCCGGCACCGGTCGCCATGCCCGTGATCGGCACGATCAGCCCGGCCGCGAGCAGGCCACCGAGGACGGCTACCACCACGAACATGATCAACGAGTAGAGCCGTTTCCCCATGCGCATGGGTCCAAGGGTACGTTACGACTCCCAACGCTTCGAATGCGACGTGCGAGCGTCGGATCCGGTTCCGGATCGCCCCTAGCCGCGGGCAGCTTCTTGACATAGCCTGACCCGTACACCTAGCAATTGCGTAACTGCTTCTTGCGGGTGCCCCCGGGGAAAGGATGAGAGCAATGACGCTCGGAGTCGACGACTGGACCCTCCAGGCCAAGTGCCGTGGCCTGCAGGACGAGCTGTTCCCTGAGGGTGCCGACCAGAAGCGGGCCCGGTCGGTCTGCTTCAGTTGCCCCGTGCGCAACGAGTGCCTCGCCGAAGCCCTGGACAACCGGATCGAGTGGGGCGTGTGGGGCGGAATGACCGAGCGGGAGCGCCGCCAACTGCTGCGCCAGCGCACCGACATCACGTCGTGGACGTCGATCCTCTGCCCGAAGCACCGCCGCTGCGACTGATCGGCGACCCGTCCGGGATCGTCCCGGGCGCACTCGATCGTCAATACTGAGCCCATGACGAAATGGGAGTACGTGACCGTGCCCCTGCTGGTGCACGCCACCAAGCAGATCCTGGACAACTGGGGAGCGGACGGCTGGGAGCTCGTGCAGATCGTGCCCGGGCCGAATGCGGAGAACCTGGTGGCCTACCTCAAGCGGCCGGTCGAGGGATGAACGAGGAACTGGACGAGACGCCCGCCTCGGCCCGCCTCGCCGAACTGGGGATCGAGCTGCCCGCCGTCCCGACGCCAGTGGCCGCCTACCTGCCCGCGCTGCTGTCCTCGGGCCAGGTGTTCACCGCCGGGCAGCTGCCGTTCGTGGACGGGCAGCTCGCCGGGGTGGGCAAGGTCGGCGCCGGGGTCAGCCCCGAGCGGGGGGCCGAGCTGGCCCGGATCGCCGCCCTCAACGCGATCGCGGCCGCTGCGTCCGTCGCCGGCGGCGTGGACGGGATCCGCCGGGTCGTGAAGCTGGTCGTCTACGTGGCCAGCGATCCCTCGTTCACCGGCCAGCCGGCCGTCGCCAACGGCGCGTCCGGACTGCTGCAGGAGGTGTTCGGCCCGCGCGGCTCCCACGCCCGCAGCGCGGTCGGGGTGGCGGTGCTGCCGCTGGACTCCCCGGTGGAGGTCGAACTCGTCATCGAGGCCAGCGCAGCCTCGTTCTGATCGTGGTCCCAGGCGAATCCCGGACGGCGCTGGTGCGCCGCGCGCGGGCGATGAACCGGCTCCTCGGGGAGCTGTACCCGGACGCGCACTGCGAACTCGACCACGCGAGCCCGCTGCAGCTGCTGGTGGCCACCGTGCTGTCCGCGCAGTCCACCGACCGGCGGGTGAACACGGTCACGCCCGTGCTGTTCGCCCGGTACCCGGACGCGGCCGCGCTCGCCGCGGCCGACCGTGCCGAACTCGAGGAACTGATCACGCCGACCGGCTTCTTCCGCGCCAAGACCGAATCGCTGCTCAAGCTCGGGGCTGCGCTGGTGGAGAACTTCGGCGGCGTCGTGCCCGACACCCTGGCCGAGCTCGTCACGCTGCCCGGCGTGGGGCGGAAGACGGCCAACGTGGTGCTCACCGACGCCTTCGGCGTGCCCGGCATCACCACCGACACCCACCTGATCCGGCTCGCCCGGCGGTTCGGCTGGACCGATGCCGAGAAGCCCGCCGACATCGAGGCCGAGGTGGGTGCGCTGTTCCCGAAGCCGGACTGGATCATGGTGAACCACCACGTGATCTGGCACGGACGGCGCCGCTGCCACGCCCGGCGTCCCGCCTGCGGTGCCTGCCCGCTGGCCCGGCTCTGCCCGGCCTATGGTGAAGGCCCGACCGATCCGAAGGTCGCGGAGAAGCTGATCAGGGAGCCACGCGGATGACTCGACGGCAGGCGGCACGGGCCGCGGCGGCGCTGGTGCTCGCCGTGCTGCTCGCCGGGTGCGCTGACCTGCTGCCCGGGGTGGGTGGTGCGGCGTCCGGCCCGGTCGCGGCGACGCCGTCCGGGGCCGGTGCGGAGCCGAGCCCGACTCCGACCGACCTCGTCGCCGCCCGCAAGGCAGCCGGTATCGAGGACTGCCCGACGACCGGCAAGGCTGCCGCGGTGCCCGGCGGCCTGCCCGACGTGA
>JAGQUI010000170.1 GCA_020438595.1 Propionibacteriaceae bacterium
CGGCGCCTTGGCCGCGGGCCTGCTGGGCGGCATCTCGGAGCCGTCCCTGTACGGCATCCACCTGCGCTACAAGCGGATCTACCCGCGCATGCTGATCGGCTGCGCGACGGGTGGCCTGACGATCGGCATCCTCGGCTGGATCTTCACCCCGGTCACCACCGGTGCCTTCGCCTTCACCTCGTTGCTCACCATCCCGGTGTTCGCCCCGATGTGGATCTACGTGATCTCGATCGCCGCCGCCTTCGTCGTGGCGATGATCCTTGTGATCGCCTCCGACTACCGCACGGCCGAGCAGAAGGCCGAGTGGGAGGCCGAGCTCGCCCAGGCCGACATGGACCTGGCACTCGAGCGTGAGCGCAACGCCAAGGCAGCCGCGGCCCCGGCCGCCGCAGCCGCAGCGGAGACGACCGGTGGTGGCGTGGCGACCATGGTCCGGACCGATGTGGTCGCCGCTCCCGTGGCCGGGAAGGTGATCGCCCTGGAGGACGTGAAGGACAAGGTGTTCGCGTCCAAGGCGCTCGGCGAGGGGGTCGGCATCGAGCCGTCCGACGGGCACGTGGTCGCTCCGGTGACCGGTGTGCTCGTGACCGTCCCGGACTCCGGACACGCCTTCGGCATCAAGACCGACGACGGGGTGGAGGTGCTGGTGCACGTGGGCATCGACACCGTCCAGCTGGGCGGCAGGTTCTTCTCCCTGGACGTGAAGCAGCACCAGCGCGTCGAGGCCGGTGACCTGCTGGCCAAGGTGGATCTCGACGGGGTCCGCTCCGAGGGCTACGACACCACCACCATCGTGGTCGTGATCAACACCATGGCGCTGGCCTCGGTCGCGCCGCGGACGGTCGACGCGGTGGGGTCCGGTGACCCCATCATCGACGTGACCCCCTGAGAGGAGCACGGTCCGTGACCGCTCCGCTACCGAAGCGGTGACATGGAGATCGCGCGCGTCTTCAACAACAACCTCGTCCTCGCCCTCGACGGTACGGGACGAGAGGTGATCCTGACCGGCCGGGGCCTGGGTTTCCAGGCCCGGCCGGGCCAGGTCGTCGACGAGGCCAGGGTCGTGCGCACGTTCGTCCCTTCGGACGGACGTGACCCGGACCACCTCGCCCACCTGCTGTCCGGCATCCCGCCGGAGCACATCCAGCTGGTCGGCGACGCGCTCGCCGAGGTGGGGCTGGACGAGCTGGCCCGGAACCCCGCCCTCGTGATCGCACTGGCCGACCACGTCAGCTTCGCGCTGCGCCGGATGGCGATCGGGATGGACCTGGAGTACCCGTTGCTCGCCGAGGTGCAGCACCTCTACGCCGAGGAGTACGCGCAGGCGCGGGGACTGCTCGCCGCGATCAACGCCCGCAGCGACGTCAGGCTGCCGGACGCCGAGGCGGTCGGGCTGGCGTTGCACCTGGTCAACGCGGGGTTCGCCACCGGGGACCTGTCCTACACGTACACGATGACCGGCGTCATCCAGCAGATGGTCGCGGTGATCGAGCAGTTCTACGAGCAGCCGCTCGACCCGGGCAGCGTCAGCGTGGGCCGGTTCGTCACCCACCTGCGCTACCTGTTCGTGCGGATCCACCAGCACCGCCAGCTGCGCGAGGAGCACTCCGCGATCGGCACCGCGATCCGCCAGGCCTACCCGCAGGCGGCCGACTGCGCCCGCCGGCTCGACGAACTCCTCGAGCTGCGCCTCGGTTCCGCCCTCACCGAGGACGAGGTGTCCTACCTCGCCCTCCACATCGCCCGGGTCACCACCGACGACGACCCTTCTTGACGCTCCGCCGCCCCAGGCGAGGGCCTGTCGCGATCTGGCCGCGGATTGCGTCCCACCCGTCTCTCCCGCCACAGCCAGCCGCTCGCGCGGCCGGATTGCGATACCTCAGGCGGCCAGCAGGGCCCGGACGTCGGCCTCGAGTTCCGCGGGCTCGACGGCGGGGGCGTAGCGTTGCACGACTTCGCCCCTGCGGTTGAGCAGGAACTTGGTGAAGTTCCACTCGATCGCGTTGCCGAGGACGGTGCGCAGCCAGGCGAACAGCGGGTGCGCGCCGGGTCCGTTCACGTCCACCTTGGCGAACATCGGGAAGGTGACCCCGTAGTTCAGCCGGCAGAAGTCGGCGATCTCCGCGTTGTCGTCGAACTCCTGGTTCGCGAACTGGTCGCACGGGAAGCCGAGGACGACCAGGCCCTCGTCGCGCAGGTCGGCGTAGAGCTTCTCCAGCCCGTCGAACTGCGGGGTGAAACCGCACTTGGATGCGGTGTTCACGACCAGCACCACCTTGCCGAGGTACTCGGCCAGGCGCTGGTCGGTGCCGGTGATCGTCCTCGCCTCGAAGCTGTCCAGACCCGTCATGTCGTCCCTTCCTCGTCGGTTGCTCAAGGACGCAGGGAGCCCCGGGTATTCCCCGCTACCCTGAGCTGGCGAGGAGAGCGATGGCAGTGGACGATCCGGTCGGCCTCACACGTCCGCCGGGGTGGCCGGAGCTGCCCGACGGCGACGAGCTGGTGCTCTGGCGCGGCGACGACTACGGGGCGAACCAGTGCGGGCTCGCCTGGGGCGACAGCGTGGTGCTCGACGGGTCGGTGCTGCGGGTGATCGACCCGGCGACGGGGGCGGAGCGCGCGGCCTTCCGCTCGGCGACGCTCGGGATTGAACGGGTGGGTTCGAGCCTGGTCGGGACGGGCTTCACCGGGCTCGCCCGGCTGGACCTGCCGCGCTGACGCCACCGTCGCGCGCGGGCGGGAGCCAGCCCTGCTCATGCAGGCGGGCGATGCCGTCCAGCAGCAGGTCGAGGGCGAACTCGAACTCGAACTGGTCGTCGCAGCCCTGGGCGACCACTGTGCCGTCGTCGTGGACGGCCACCCCCGCCACCGCCGCGACGTTCGGGAAGTGCTGCGCCAGGAGTTCGACGGACGCCGGGTCGGGCGCCGGCTGGTCGGCGTCCTCGAACAGGTCCTGGGTGAAGCCCCAGATCCGGCTGCCGAGGGCGTGCATGACGTGGTGGGTGAGCGGGTCGGAGAAGCCGGCCGCGCGGAAGCTGCCGATCAGGGCATCGGTGTAGGCCAGCACGACCGGCGTCCGGGTGGTGCGGGTCTCGAGGACGCGGCGCAGCCACGGGTGCCGCAGCTGGACGCGCCGGGTCGCGAGGATGCGTCCGCGCACCGGGTCGCGCCAGGCTACGCCGCTACGGGTTCGGATGCCGTCCTCGCGTCGCGCCCCTGCGTCGTCGCCGCCCCGCTCTGCGAGCTCCCCGGCCACCCCGGCCAGCACCACGTCGACCATGCCGTCGAGCAGTTCGTCCTTGCCGGCGACGTGTTTGTAGAGGGCCATCGGCACCACCCCGAGCTCGGCGGCCAGCCGACGCATGCTCACCGCGTCCACTCCCTCTGCGTCGGCGAGCGCGACCGCGGCGAGCAGCACCCGCTCGCGGTTCAACCGCTGTCTCGGCTCTCCCACGGGCACCCCTCCGGCTTGACGGTGTACGCCGTATACCCTAGCCTCCTCCATGAGGTGTACGCCGTACACCAAGAGAGGCCGTGATGACCGCCACCCGACGCACCGCCCTGATCGCAGGGCTGCTCTACCTGCTCACCTTCGTGGCGTCGTTCGCCGCGCTGCCCCTGCTGGCCCCGGTGCTGGACGACCCCCTCTTCGTCGTGACGCCGGGGCCGGCGGGCGGCGTCCTCGCCGGGGGCCTGCTGGACCTGGTCAACGCCGCCGCGTGCGTGGGCACGGCGGTGGTGCTGTACCCGGTGGTCCGGCGCTGGGGCCCGGCCGGCGCGCTGGGCTTCGTCGCCTCGCGGCTGCTCGAGGCCGCGATCATCGCGATCGGGGTGATCAGCCTGTTCGCCGTGGTCACGCTGCGCCTCGACGCGGCCGACCCGGAAGCGGAGCTGGTGGTCGCGCAGGCGCTGGTCGCGGTGCGGAACTGGACGTTCCTGCTCGGCCCGGGACTGATGCCGGGCATCAACGCGCTCCTGCTCGGCGTCCTGATGCTCCGCTCGGGCCTGGTGCCGCGGCTGATCCCGGTGCTCGGCCTGGTCGGCGCCCCGCTGCACCTGGCGTCCGTGCTGGCGACGGTGTTCGGCGTGAACGAGCAGCTCTCGGTGCCCTCGGCGATCGCAGTGGCACCGATCGTCCTCTGGGAGCTGTTCCTCGGGCTGTGGCTCTCCGTTCGGGGGTTCGTGGACGAGCCGGCCGCCCCGCAGCCCGCGCTGCAGCCACTCTGAGGGCTTCTTGCCCAGTGGCCCCCGGCTTGAGTCCGGCCCCGGAATACCTACCGTGGAAGAACGTGCCCACGGGAGGAGAACACAGTGGACCTCGACTGGCTCAGGATCGGCATCGCACTCGGCACGGCGGTGGTCGTCGCTCTGGTGGTGATCGCGGCGGTGACCCTGCTCACCCGGGTGCTGCTGCGCCGCCACGAATGGCCCCGAGAACTCATCGACCACGTCCGGCGGCCGTTCCGGACGCTGCTGATCGTGATCGCGCTGTGGTTCGCCGCGCAGGTCTCCCTGCCCCAGGACGCGGACTGGTGGGACGCCGTGCACGAGGTCCTGGTCATCGCCGCACTGGTGTCGGGCGGTTGGTTCCTCGTCTCCCTGATCACGTTCGTGACCGGCCAGATGCTGGGCCGCTACCGGGTGGACGTGCCCGACAACGCGGAGGCCCGACGGATCCAGACGCAGGGCCTGATCCTGCAGCGGCTCGCGATCGCCGTGGTGGTGATCATGACCGTCGGCGCGATCCTGATGACGTTCCCGGCGGTGCGGGCGGTGGGCGCCAGCGTCCTCGCGTCCGCCGGCATCGCGTCGATCGTCGCCGGCCTCGCCGCGCAGTCCACGCTGGCGAACATGTTCGCCGGGATCCAGCTGGTGTTCAGCCGGGCGCTGCGGGTGGACGACGTGGTCGTGGCCGGCGGCGAGTGGGGACGGGTCGGCGAGATCACGCTCAGCTACGTCGTGCTCAACGTGTGGGACCAGCGCCGCCTGATCCTGCCGTGCACCTACTTCACGACCCAGCCGTTCGAGAACTGGACCCGGCAGAACAGCGAGATCCTCGGTTCGGTCGAGCTCGACCTCGACTGGCGGGTGCCGGTCGACGGGGTGCGCGACCACCTGAAGGCCGTGCTCGCCGACACCGACCTGTGGGACGGGCGCACGGCGGTCACGCAGGTCACCGACGCCACCGGCGGGCTGGTGCGGGTACGGGTGCTGGTCAGCGCGGCAGACTCGGGCAGGCTGTGGGACCTGCGCTGCCTGGTGCGCGAGCGCCTGGTCGCCCACGTCCAGCAGGCCACCCCGGAGGCGTTGCCGACCCAGCGCGTGCTGGTCGACCGCCGCGCGGAGAAGGCGGTGGCCGCACGCGAGGACGTCCGGCGGCGCGAAGGCCTGTTCAGCGGATCGGCCGCAGCCGAGGAGCGGCACAGCGAGTTCACGCAGTCGCTGCCCGCCGTGCGGCCGGACGAGGGGTAGTCCTCAGGCGGCCTTCGAGCCGAACCGGAAGGCGCGCACGAGCTGGACGATGCCCGAGACCACCAGCGAGATGCCGAGCAGCAGCCAGAGGATGGCCGCCCCCCACAGGGGCGAGGTGATCAGGACGGCGCCGGCCACGATCGTGATCACCGAGTAGACCACCGTCCATACCTTCGACGGTGCGTCCGCGATCAGGGCCAGGGCGACCACGCCCTCGACGAGCCAGGTGAAGCCGACCACGACGCCGATCAGGACGGCGAGCACGTCCCGGGCGGTGCCGAGGTTCGCGAAGGCGAGGATGGCGGTGACCAGGAACACCGCGCCGAGCGCGAGGTGGCCGACCCGGGCCCAGCCGCGCCTCCTGCGCGAGAAGATGCCGATGGCGATGGCCACCACGCCGGCGATCAGGGCGTACACGGCGACGAAGCCGGCGACGACGCTGGCACTCTTCGCCGGCCAGGCGAGGATCACCACGCCCATGATCAGCGCGATCAGGCCGGCGACGCCGAGCGCTCCCCGGACCATGCCGACGGCCTTCCGGTCCATGTCCTTCAGCTGGTCATCGAATGATGTGGCGGACATCTCGATCCTCTCGCAAGTCAGTCACCCGCACAGTTCGGGTCACCCGCACAGTCTGGCAGTACGGACGCCCCGTCCCGCTCCGCCCGCGCGGACCGGACCGAATTGGGGACGGTTCCTTACTCG
>JAGQUI010000171.1 GCA_020438595.1 Propionibacteriaceae bacterium
CGGCCTGGCGGCCTACGGCGTGTCCCTGGCGCTGTTCATCGTCGCGATGCGCCACGTCGGGACCGCCCGCGCCGGCGCCTACTACTCCGTCGCACCGTTCTTCGGTGCCCTGCTCGCCGTCACGATGGGCGAACCGGTCACCTGGCCCCTCCTGGTCGCAGCCGTCCTGATGGGCGCCGGTGTGTGGCTGCACGTCACCGAACGGCACGAACACTCACACACCCACCAGCCGATCACCCACGAGCACTGGCACACCCACGACGAGGGCCACCACGACCACGAGCACGACCAGCCGGCACCAGCGGGCACCCGGCACAGCCACCCGCACACCCATCAGGCCGTCACGCACACCCACCCACACTTCCCCGACGCCCACCACCACCACACCCACAGCTGAAGAGGACCAGACGACTGCGCAAGGGGCTCGCTCGTTGCCGCGCGTGCCATGTACCGTTCCTTGCTGCCCCGGGGGCAGACGTGGGGCACGAGACTCCACGACGTGAGCCGCGTGCCGGCTCCACACCTAGCCACAATCCCCTTACGGGCACCGCCTTCGTGGGCCACACGTGGGGAAGGTGGATGTCGAGCCGACACCAGGAGCCCAT
Organism: Propionibacteriaceae bacterium; assembly: GCA_020438595.1. The sequence continues at coordinate 606 of JAGQUI010000171.1, forward strand.
CGCGATAGGCAATCGTCCTTGTCAGGGCCATTTACCGGCCAGTGGCGCGACCGCGATGACCCGGCGCAATCCGAGAAACGTGGCTAAGAACTGTACATGTGCCCTTGTCAGAGCGATTCGAGCTCTTCAGGACTCCCCGCGAGAGTACGGATACTCCACGCGATCTTGCGGCGTTTGCCCTAGTCAGGGACACCTTACGGTGCGCGAGAGAGGAGTTGAACCTCCCGGGGAGCGCGACTGAACATGCCTTTGGCTAGGCATTATGCACAGTTCTCCCTCGCCTCTCCGAGCTTCGTGGGGCAGATGTGGGGCAGCCCCCAACCACTTCACCGGGCAAACGTAGCGCCGGGGTTCCTGGACCACCATGGCTCCTCGCGCGGCGAGGCGCTCCATGCACGTGGGTGTTGTGGACGACCTGCCGGCGCACATAGACCGGCGCCCCGTACCTCTCCACCGCCTTCTCGACAATCTTCACCGCCCGCGCAATCCCGCACAGAAGCTCCGCGGGGCCGCGAGCACCATCTGCCTGGTTGCCGTGACTCGCAGCCTAGGCACACGGAGGCTCGGAAGGATGACCGATTGCGAGCAAACCCTCGGTGCCAGCCCAAGGCTGTCCGTGATAACGGCCGGCGGAGCCGCGCTACGTCGAGACCTGCATCGGGGAACGGAACCCCACGTCGAGTCCGGCCTCCCGGGCCGGATCCGCCCTCTACGGCTACTACCGGCGACACACTGCAGTCGGCTGGCCACGGACTCCGCAGCGCTACCGCTTCCCGCACGGGAGGCCCGAGCCCGGCCGGTCCGGCTCGCTCGGGACGGTGAGGATCCGGGCCTCCACCCGCCCCGTGATGACGCGGCGGATCAGCGCACACAGGAGTGCGCATCCGGCGGTGCCCAGCCACAGGGCCTCGCGTCCGGCCACCTGAAGTACGTACCCGCCGAGCCACGGGCCGATGCTGTAGCCGAGGGTGAGGGCGGCGGACAGAAGCCCCAGATAGCGTGCCCGGGAGCCGGGCTTCGCGAGCGCGCTCACCACGGCGCTGCGGACCGGCGCGTCCATCATCTCGCCGACCGTCCAGATCGTGAGGCAGCCCAGAATCAGCGCGATGTGCTGGTGCGGCAGGGCCAGCAGACCGTAGCCGAGCCCTGCCACCGCGGCGGCCCGGGCGAGGATCCGCAGCGCGCGGCGCCGGGCGATCGCACGTCCGGCCCGGATCTGGAAGATGGTGAGGAGGGCGCCGTTCCAGAAGATCACGTAGCCGTAGAAGTCCGGACTGTAGCCGCTGGCCTCCATGTCCAGCGGCAGGGTGCCGGTCATCTGGGAAAGGCACAGCGCGAACAGCAGGCTGGAACTGATCAGCACCACGGCCAGCCGGTCCCGGGCCGCCAGTGACACGGTGGCCAGCGCGCGCCAGCCACGGCCGCGCAGGCTGGCGCGCTGCCTGGGCGACCGGGTCCGGGTCTGCGGACGGGTCGCCGGCAGGATCCGGGCAACCAGGACGAGGGCGAGGAACGTTCCCACCGCTTCGAGATAGAACAACCAGTCGAATGCGAACACCGCCACCTGACCGCCGACCAGCGCGGTGAACGCGAACCCGACGTTCATCGCCCAGTACTCTGCGGCGTAGATCTCCGTCCAGTGGCGCACCGGGATCGTTCGGACGACCAGCGAGGAGAAGGCGGGCTGCACCGCGTTCACGAAGGCCCCGAGAAGGAAGAACCCCACCAACAGGGCGTGCGTGCTCTGCAGGTGCGGGATCGCCGCCGCGCTCAGGGCGGCCCCGGCGAGCAGCGTCAGGACGACCGGCTTCTCGCCGAAGCGGTCGGCGATCGCTCCGGCGAGCATCACTGCGACCAGACCGCCCAGGCCCCGGATGGCGACGAAGAGGCCCGCGGTGGCGTAATCGAAGCCGCGTGCTCCGACCAGATACAGGGTGAGGAAGGGGATCGAGAGCTTGGACGCGGCGAGCACCGCCTCAATCAGGACGACGTCGCGTGGCTCGCCCACCAGCACGTCCGAGTTCAGGAACGAACGCAGCCACCGCATTGCGGCACGCCTCGACTTTCACGTGATCGCTGTGACGGCCGGCACCCATCGCGGGTCCGACCCGGTTACTTGCCCAGACCCTCAGTGATCCCTCGGACGAAGTGCCGCTGGCCGAACAGGAACGCAAGCACCATCGGGATCGCCGAGATGGTCAACCCGGCGAACACCACCGGCCAGTTGGTGGTGAGTTTCGACTGCAGGGCCATCAGGCCGACCGGCATCGTCTTGAGCGCGTCGTCCTTGATGAAGACCAGGGCGAAGACGAACTCATTCCACGAGAACAGCGCCTGCAGGATCGCAGCGGAAATCAGGATCGGGTAGCACAGCGGCAACGTGACCCGCCAGAACATCTGCCACAGCGACGCACCGTCCACGATCGCCGCGTCCCGCAGCTCCGTGGGCAGGTCGATCATGTAGGCCCGGATCAGGAACGTCGTGAACGGAATGCGGAAGGCGGTGTAGAGGATGATGATCCCGATCAGGGTGTTGTACAGGTCGAGCGAGCGCATGACCCGGAACAGCGGCACGAGCGCCACCGTCTCCGAGAGCATCAGGCCACCGAGGATCAGCATCAGGATCGGCTGGCCGAGCGGGATCCGGACCTGGACCAGGGCAAAGGCTGCGAAGCTCGACACGAGCGTGACCAGCACGATCGAACCAACGGTCACGACCAGCGAGTTGAAGATGTAGTGGACGACGCCGTAGTCCCAGGCCTGGATGTAGTTGCTGAACCGCCACTGTGCGGGCAGCCCCCACGCATCACCGAACAGCTCGGCATTCGTCTTGAACCCGGAGATCGCCATCCACAACAGCGGATAGAGCACGACGACGGCCAAGGCGGCGAGCAGGACGCCGATGAGCACCCGCAGCGGGGTGATCCTGAACCGCCGCCACCCGCGCACCTCCCGGGACGCCACTGCGTCCACCGACAGCTTCGTGACACTCATTGCTCAACCCTCCGGAGTCGTGAGTAGGCCAACTGCAGCACCGCGGCAGTGAAGGTGAAGACGAAGATCACGACCGCGATCACGGTCGCGTAGCCCATGTCGTCGTTCTTGAAGGCCGACTGGTACAGCCACGTGCCGAGGACCTGGCTGGAGTTGTTCGGTCCGCCCTGCGTCGTCGCCATGATCTCGTTGAAGACCAGGAAGGCACCCGAGATGGTGACGATCATCAACAGGGTCGTCATCTCGCGAACCAGCGGAACCGTGACCGAGAAGAAGGTGCGCACCGCCCCGGCGCCGTCGACGAGGGCCGCTTCGTAGTACTCCTTCGGAATGCGCTGGATGGCGACCACGAAGAGCATGGTCGTGTAGCCGAGGTTCTGCCACTGGCTCATCGCGATCACCGATCCGATGGCGGTCTCCTGCTCCCCCAGCCACGCGCGCGTCGACTCCACGCCGAACAGGGCCAGGAAGGCGTTGAGGAGGCCTTCGGGCTGGTAGATGATCCGGAACAGCAGCCCGACGATCGTGATCGAGATCGTCGCAGGAATGAAGTACACCGTACGGAGGACGCCCCGGAGCCGGGGCGCCACCACTCCCTCCAGCAGCGCCGCGAGGACAAGGGCGATCCCGACCTGGAAGGCGACCGAAACGACCGCGTACCAGACGTTGTTGACGATCGCTGTCCAGAAGACCGGGTCGGCGAAGACCCGCTGGTAGTTGTTGAGCCCCACGAACTTCGGCACCGGCCGGAAGGCGTTCCAGCTGTACAGACTGAGCCGGAAGTTCTCGACGATGGGGTAGTAGACGAACACGAGCAGCAGCACGAGTGCGGGCAGGATCCACAGATACCCGACGGACCGCCGCGCCAGTTGTCTCTTCATCACGCCTCTCTTTGCGACCTGTGTCCGGGGACGGGTGGCGGCCCGCCCCCGGACCCGCTCAGGGTCGGGTACAGAATCGACGGTCAGGATTCAGCCTTGACCTTGGCCGCCGCCGTCCGAACCTTCTCCATCACCGAAGCGGGGGTCTCGTCACCGTTGAGCAAACCCTCGACACCCGACAAGTAGGCCTGAGCCACTTCCGCGCTGGCAATGGTGTCCAGCCAGATTGCCAGCTCGCTGGCCTGCTGGATCTCGCCGACAGCCTTGACCGTGGCCGCAGACGCGTTCTCCGCCGTGGTGGCGCCCTCGATCGGGCTCGGCCAGCCGATCACCTTGGTCATCTCCGCCGCGTTCTCCTTGCTGGTGAGGAACTTCAGGAAGTCCACCGCGAGATCGAGGTGTTCGGACTGGGCGTTGACCAGGAAGCCGTCCGGCGCCCCGGTGATCGCCGTCTGGTTGCCGGCGGCGCCGTCGATCGGCGGCATCACGAACTGGTCCCACTTGCCGATGAAGTCGGCGGGCACCGTGCTCTTGTCCTCGAGGTTGACGAACTCGAGCACCTCCAGGTATTGCATGGCAGCCTTGCCGTTGGTGAGTTCAGCCTGGGCCGTCTCGTGGGAGATGCCGTTGCTCCCCTTCTTGGCACAGGTGTCGATCAGGTCCTTGAACGCTGCCAGGGCCTGCTCGTAGCCCGCGTTGGTGAAGTCGCCGCCCGTCGGCGCGTAATCCTTCGCCCGCACATCGGCCGGGACGAACTGCGCGTTGAACTGGGTGATGTAGTGGATGGCCGGCCAGCCGTACTGGTTGCCGAAGGCGATCGGGGTGTAGCCGGCCTTCGACAGCGCGCCGCAACTGGTCTTCAGTTCCGCAAGGCTGGTCGGGACGCTGACGCCCGCCTTCGTGAACGCGTCGGTCGAGTAGGCGAACACCTTCCCGTTCAGGTTGATCGGGATGCCGTAGTTCTTGCCCTCGTACTGGTAGGCGCCCAACGCGGAGGAGGCGAAACTCTTCCCCCAGTCAGTGCCGTCCAGGTACGGGGTGAGATCCGCGGCGAAGCCGCCACGGATGAACTTGTTCGCGAAGTCGCCGGGCCAGGCGAAGTAGATGTCGGGGAGCTCGTTGGCGCTGGTCAGCACACGGAGCTGGTCCTTGATCGGCTGATCGCCCACGGCCTGGTGGTCGATCTCGACGCCGGGATGCGCGGCCACGTAGTCGGCCACCACCTTGTCGAAGTAGACCTTGTACTTCGGGTCGGGCCACTTCTCGAGGAACGAGATCTTGCCCGTCAGTTCTCCTGTGCTGGTCGCACCAGCACTTCCGGATTGCGTCGGGCCGCTACAGCCTGCGCTGACAAGCGCGAAGACCATCGCGGCGACGATGCCAAGGATGGATCTGTTCTTCACCTGGCTTTCCTTTCTGTCGGTTGTCGGTAGAGCCACTAGGAGGCGAAGCGATGGTCGGAGGCCACGGTCATCCGGGCTGCCGGTTCGGCGTAGCCGAAGGCGCCCAGGGTGCCGCACGACTGTGCGGCGAGAGCACTGGCGCGGGCTGCCGCCGCATCAAGGGGCGCGCCGGCGAGGCGCGCAACGAGCATGCCAGCGATGAAGGAGTCGCCAGCGCCGAGGGTGTCGACGATCTGCGATGCGGCGGAGGCCGGC
>JAGQUI010000172.1 GCA_020438595.1 Propionibacteriaceae bacterium
GGACCGGGGTCGGGGACGGTTCCTTACTCGGTCCACCCGATCAGCGGACGCCGACGGCGTCCCCGCTGCGCCGGCTCGCGGTCGCCGGTCGCCGGCCCGTCCACAACCGCCAGAAGCGGGCGCCGACCAGGTAGGGGAGCGCGGCGAAGCCGACCAGCCAGGCCAGTGATGCCCACGTGAGCCGGAACTGCGACGAGATCTCCTCGGCGGTGTAGGTGAACAGGACCGGCGTCCCGAACACGTCGTGCTGCACGCTGCCGCCGCCGAGCGCCTCGAGGGTGTCCATGGTGCCCAAGGCGTACGCCAGGGCGAGGAGGCCGAGCGTCCACACCCCTGCGGCCAGCCACCACAGGGCTGTGGACCACCGGGGACGGGGGTGCTCGAGGCCGGCGAGGTACTCGGCGGCCAGTTCGGCCGGGTGGCCGAGCGAGGCGATCGCGGCCGGCATCCCGGCGTCCCGGGCGGCGGCGGTGAGCTCACGGCGCAGGTCGCGCTTCACCTTCACGTACCCCGGGTAGTCCTGGGCGTGCCAGCTGAACCGGTTGAGGAAGGTCTCGCGGCGGAGCAGGTCGGACAGCGTGGTCATCGGTCGTCCTCTCGTGGGGGTGTCGCGTGCAGGAGTGGCTCGACGGTGCGGGCGAGGGCCCGCCAGGCTGCGGCGGATTCGGCCAGGGCGTCGCTGCCGGCGTCCGTCGGACGGTAGTACTTGCGCGCCGGGCCGGAACGGGACGGCACCAGTCGCGAGCTGATCAGGCGCTCGCGTTCCAGCCGGGTGAGCACCGGGTAGACCGTGCCCGCGGCGATGCCGGCCAGCCCGGCGTCCTGCAGCCGGACCACCAGCTCGTAGCCGTAGGACTCCTCGCGGCTGAGCAGGGCCAGCAGGAGCATGGGCAGCACGCCCTTGAGGAGTTGGGATTCCCGATTGTCCGGCACGGCTACACGGTAAGACCCGGTATTATGCAATGTCAAGTAGTAGGTGTGGGCTATCACCGGACCGGGTAAGGAACCGTCCCCTACTCGGTCCGGACCGGGTAGGGGACGGTTCCTTACTCGGTCCACCCTGGCGGCGGACGCCGAGCGCCCCTCTCGCTGGTAGCCTTGGCTATCGACAGGGGAGCGCCGTAGGCGCTGAGAGTGCGGGCAGCCGCAGACCCTCGAACCTGATCCGGTTCGCACCGGCGTAGGGAGTCGGGATTTCTCCCCGGGTGGTGTACCCGGGCCCTCCGAACGATGGAGGAGTCGAAGCATGTCCATTCGGAAGTCCCTGGTCGCGGTCGTCGCGGCCGTGCTGCTGGCGGGGTGCACGGGCCCGGCCGGCACGGCGTCCCCGGCCGGCGGGGACGCGCCGTCGGGTCCGACCGAGAGCAAGACGCTCACCGTGGTCACCCACGACTCGTTCGCCCTCGATGCGGACACGGTCGCGAAGTTCGCGTCCGAGACGGGCTACGAGGTGACCTACGTCGCCCCCGGCGATGCGGGGACGGTGCTGAACCAGCTGATCCTGACCAAGGACGCGCCGCTGGGCGACGTGGTCTACGGCATCGACAACACCTTCGCCGGCCGCGCGATCGACGCCGGGATCCTGAGCCCCTATGCCTCGCCCGACCTGCCGGAGGGCGCCGACGCCTACGCGGCGGACGACGCGAACTCGCTGACCCCGATCGACTTCGGCGACGTGTGCGTCAACGCCGACACGACCTGGTTCAAGAACAAGGGCCTCGCCGTCCCGCAGACGCTGGTCGACCTGCTCAACCCGAAGTACAAGGACCTGCTCGTGGTGGAGAACCCCGCGACGTCCTCGCCGGGCATGGCGTTCCTCGCGGCCACCGTCGGGGCGATGGGTGAGGACGGCTACCTCGACTACTGGAAGCAGCTGAAGGCGAACGGGGTCAAGGTGGTGAAGGGCTGGACGGAGGCCTACACCGTGCAGTTCTCCGGGTCTTCGGGCAAGGGCGACCGCCCGCTGGTGGTGTCCTATTCCACCTCGCCTGCCTACGAGCACGCCACCGAGGCGCTGACCCAGACCTGCTTCCGTCAGGTCGAGTACGCCGGCGTCCTGGCCGGCGCGCAGAACGAGGTGGGGGCGCGGAAGTTCATCGACTTCATGCTCTCGCCCCAGGTGCAGGCGCAGATCCCCGAGCAGATGTACATGGACCCGGTCGACCCCGAGATCGACCTGCCCGCCGACTGGACGAAGTACGCCGCCGTGGTCGAGAGCCCGATCACGGTGCCCGCCGCCGAACTGGGCGCGAAGCGCGACGAGTGGATCAAGGCATGGACGGCGGCGGTCATCGGGTGAGCCCCCTTTCGTCGCCGAGGGCCTCGGTTCCGGTCGAACGCCCCTGCTCAAGCGGTGGCGAATGACGGGAACGGAGGCGTTCGGCGTGGTCGGACGGCGCGGTCGGCACCGCGGCGTCGGCGGGAACCCGTGGGTGTGGGCCGCGGCGGCGGCGCTGCCGGTGGCGTTCCTGGCGGTCTTCTTCGTCTGGCCGGTGACCGCGCTCGTCGCCCGCGGGTTCGTGGTGGACGGGAGCTGGACCCTGGCCGGCGTCCAGGAGGTGCTGGCCGCCCCGCGCACCTGGCGGATCCTCGCCCAGACGTTCGCCCAGGCCGTCCTCGGCACGATCTTCGCCGTGGTCCTCGGCGTCCCCGGCGCCTACGTGCTGTACCGCTGCCGGTTCCCCGGACGCCGGCTGGTGCGCGCCGTGGTGAGCGTCCCGTTCGTGCTGCCCACGGTGGTCGTCGGGGTCGCGTTCTCCGCCCTCTTCGCGCCCACCGGGCTGCTCGGCCCGCTCGGCCTGCAGGAGTCGCTGGCCGGGATCGTCCTCGCGCTGGTGTTCTTCAACTACTCCGTCGTCGTGCGCACGGTCGGGGCGCTCTGGTCGCGGCTCGACCCGCGGGCCGAGGACGCCGCCCGAACCCTCGGCGCCGGTCGTGCCCGGGTGCTGGCGACGGTCACCCTGCCCGCGCTGGCGCCGGCGATCGCGTCGGCCGCCGCCCTGGTGTTCCTGTTCTGCGCCTCGGCGTTCGGGGTCGTGCTCGTGCTCGGTGGCGAGAGCTACGGCACGATCGAGACCGAGATCTGGTACCAGACCACCCAGCTGCTCGACCTGCCCGCGGCCGCGGCGCTGTCGATCCTGCAACTGCTCGTGGTGAGCGCGTCGCTGATGGTTGCCGGCGCCACGCGGGCCCGCCAGGAGCGGGCGCTGCGCCTGTCCGGCAACCGGGTGGACGCCCCGTTGCGCCGCTCCGACCTGCCGGCCGTACTGGTCACCGCTGCCGTTGTGCTGGGCCTGCTGGTGCTGCCGATGGCCGCCCTGGTCTGGCGCTCCCTCGTCACCACGGACGGCGTGGGCCTGGCCAACTACGCCGCGCTGTCCGGGCACGCGGGGGCGTTCACGGTCAGCGTCTGGAGGGCGCTGGCGAACTCGCTGGTGATCGGGCTGGCCGCCACCGCGATCGCGGTCGGGCTCGGACTGCTGGTCAGCTACGTGCTGTCCCGGCGCCCTGCGTCCGCCCCGGGACGGCGGGCGATGCGCACGGTGGACGCGGTGTTCATGCTGCCGCTGGGGGTGTCCGCGGTGACGGTGGGCTTCGGGTTCCTGATCACGCTGAACCGGCCGCCGTTCGACCTGCGCTCGAGCTGGCTGCTGATCCCGATCGCGCAGGCGATGGTGGCGCTGCCGCTGGTCGTGCGCACGCTGTTGCCCACGCTGCGCGCGATCGACCCCCGGCTGCACGAGGCCGCGGCCACCCTCGGCGCGAGCCCGGGCCGGGTCGTGGCCAGCATCGACGCACCGTTCGCGCTGCGCGGGCTCGGGTTGGCGCTCGGCTTCGCGTTCGCCACCAGCCTGGGCGAGTTCGGCGCCACGTCGTTCCTCGCCCGGCCCGACCGTCCGACGCTGCCGGTGGTGATCTTCCAGCTGATCGGACGCCCCGGAGCGGAGAACTTCGGCATGGCGATGGCTGCGTCGGTGGTGCTGGCGGTGCTGACCGCGCTCGTGATGGGGTTGGCCGAGTGGATCGGACCGAGGCAGGTGCACCCGTGGTGAACGACGAGGGACTGGACGTCCGCGACGCCGTGGTGCGCTACGGACCTGGTCCCGGTGAGGAGCGATCGAAGCAGGTGTCGCGGACGGTCGTGGCCGTCGACGGCGTGTCGATCGGGGTCGCGCCCGGCGAGGTGGTGGCCGTGCTCGGCCCGTCCGGCTCGGGCAAGTCGTCACTGCTGCGGGCGATCGCCGGCCTGGAGCCGCTCGCCGGGGGCTCGGTGAGCTGGGCCGGGGCCGACCTCGCCGGCGTGCCCGTGCACAAGCGCGGCTTCGTGGTGATGTTCCAGGACGGCCAGCTGTTCCCGCACCTGTCCGTGGCCGGCAACGTCGGCTACGCGCTCGCCCGGACGCCGCGCCGGCAACGGGAGGCCCGGGTGGCCGAACTGCTGGAGCTGGTCGGTCTGTCCGGCTACGGCCCGCGCCCGGTGACCGCGCTGTCCGGGGGGCAGGCGCAGCGGGTGGCGCTGGCCCGCTCGCTGGCCGCCGAACCCCGGCTGTTGCTGCTGGACGAGCCGCTGTCGGCGCTCGACCGCGGCTTGCGGGAGCGAATGGTCGGCGTGCTGGACGAGACGATGCGCGCCGCGGGCGTCCCCGCGTTCTACGTCACCCACGACCAGGACGAGGCGTTCGCCATCGCCGACCGGGTGGCGGTCCTCGCCGAGGGCCGGCTGCTGCAGGTCGACGCACCGGCCACGCTGTGGCGGCACCCCGCCAGCCGCGAGGTGGCCCGATTCCTCGGCTACGGCCCCTTCCTGGACGCCGCGACCGCAGCGACGCTGGGGTGGGGAGGTGCCGGCGGGCTGGTCGGGGTGGGCCCGGACGGACTGGTCGTGGACCCCGCCGGTGTCGACGTGGCGGTGCTGGCGGCCCAGGCCCGCCGGGGCGGCAGCGAGTTCACCGTCCGGCTCCCCGACGGCTCGGACGCGAAGGTGCGCAGCACCGACACCGCGGCCCACGGACGCCCTCCGGCGAGCCTGCCGGTCCGGCTCGACCGGGCCGGCTGCGTGCTGCTGCCGGCGGCCGGGCACGTTGCTTCATGACCGATTTCAGATGACTTTCGGATTACGTCTGTCCGGGTGCTGAATTCGGCCCGGCCGGATCCCACAAATGCATGGCCGCGGATGATCGTTCGGCGAGTGGCGTCCGGCGCCAACCGGCACCGGCGCTGGATGTGGCTTTGATCGGCGGGCGGCCGGGTCTGGGGTGGTTCGTGACCGCCACCTGCTCCGGGTCGCTGCCCCTGACGATTCAAGGTAAATCGCCACGGCAAGGAGTGATGGCTGATCGCCGAGCGAACCCACAGGCGTGCTCTCGAAACTGTGGGAATCGCCCGCCTGCCTGCTCCGCAGCGCCGGCGGCGATGCGGCCGCGATCAAACAATTCGCCCATGAAGCATGTGGCAAGCAACACAAATCGACCCGTCGTGGTTGTTTTGTGACCTTTTCACAAATACTTCTTTGTTCGTTTTGACTGCGCTGCATTCCGGTTCGGGTACCCGCATCGATCCTTCCGAAGGAGAAAGGCACCAGATGTTCCGCAAAATCGCAGCAGCGGTCGCGATCGCCCTGCCCATCGTCCTCACCGCCTGCAGTTCCGGCGCGACCACGCCGGCCGCCAGCGGTGGCGGCTCCGACGAGGTGATCGTCGGCCTGATCACCAAGACCGAGACCAACCCGTTCTTCGTCAAGATGAAGGAGGGCGCCCAGGCCAAGGCCGACGAACTCGGCGCGAAGCTCCTCACGGGCGCCGGCGCCAAGGACGGCGACAACGAGGGCCAGGTCACGGCCATGGAGAACATGATCAACGCGGGCGCCAAGGGCATCCTGATCACCCCGAGCGACACCAAGGCGATCGTCCCGTCCATCCAGAAGGCGCGCGACAAGGGCATCGTCGTGATCGCCCTCGACACCGCCACCGACCCGCAGGACGCCTCCGACGCGCTTTTCGCCACCGACAACTTCAAGGCCGGCGAGTTGATCGGTGAGTGGTCGAAGGCGGCCTTCGCCGGCAAGACGCCGGTGATCGCGACCCTCGACCTGCAGCCCGGCATCACCGTCGGCGCGCAGCGCCACAACG
>JAGQUI010000173.1 GCA_020438595.1 Propionibacteriaceae bacterium
CGGACTGCCGTGGGCCGCCGGCGGGCTGGACGTCGACAACGACCTGTTCGCGCTGCTGCGCTCGGGCACCGACGAGCCGGACGCCGTGGCCGTGGTCTGCGGCACCGGAATGAACGCGGTCGGGGTGCGGGCGGACGGGGCCCGCGTCCGCTTCCTCGCCGTGGGGGCGTTCTCCGGCGACTGGGGCGGTGGCCTCGGGCTCGGCGGCGAGGCGCTCTGGCACGCCGCCAGGGACGTGGACGGCCGCGGCCCGCACACGCTGCTCACCGCCGCGATCGCCGACCACTTCGGCGTCCCCGTGCCGGCCCTGACCGAGGAGCTGCACCTGGGCCGGCGTGCCCACTCCGACCTCGCCGGGCTGGCGCCCGCCGTGTTCGCCACCGCCGACGCCGGGGACGCCGTGGCGCAGGCGCTGGTGGACCGCCAGGCCGACGAGGTGGTGGCGTTCGTCCGGGCCTGCGTGACCCGGCTCGACCTCACCGGCCTGCCCGTTCCCGTGGTGCTCGGCGGCAGCATCCTTCGGGCCGGCCACGCCCGGCTGGACGCCCGGATCGCCGAAGGCATCGTCCAGATCGCCCCGCAGGCACGGATCATCACACCGTCCCGGCCACCGATCGACGGAGCCGTCCTGCTGGCCCTCGCGGCCACCGGCGCCGACCCGACCGTCATCTCCCGAGCCGGTGCCGAACTCGACCGGCCCCGGCACCCTCAGAATCGCAGCGCGTAGAGCCAGGCCAGCAGATAGGTGCGGCTCATCCCGTCATCGATCGAGTCGTCGGAGAGCTTCCCGGCCGCCTCGATCGCACGGTCCCGGTCGTCCGCGCCGGCGAGCGCCGCGTACATCAGGATGTAGTCGCCGAACTTCTGGTCAAAGTCGTCGCCAACCGCCTCCGCGACGTTCGCACGGATCGCGTCGGGGTCCCCGCCGAGGTAGGTCGACGTGGGGCTCATCGGCAGCAGCAGGATGCCCAGCTTCGCCGCCGGTTCGGGAGAGAACCACGTCGCGTAGTCGCGTTTCCCGCCCCAGTTCAGGCTCACGATCCGGTGGGCGTAGCCACTGAAGCCGGACAGGTCAGGATTCAGCCACTCGGTCGCCGAGGAATGCGCCTCCAGGGAGAGCATCCAGTCGGCCTCGTCGGCCAGTGGCTGATAGCCGATGGCCTCAGCCCACAGGGCGAGCCCGGCGTAGGCGTTGACGGCCTCCGACACCGACTCCTGGTTGTTGCCGTCCGCGAACGGGGCGGTTCCTGAGGCCCAGGAGTGGGCCGCGTAGGCATCGAAGTTCCGGCGGTCGGGGAAGTACTCGTTCCCGGCGCTGCCGATGTCGGCGGCCAGCAGGTTCATCACGGGCGCCAACCTGCTCGCAGCAGAGTGGTCGTAGTCGGCGAGCACGCCGGCCGCATACAGGAAGTAGCCGTAGTGGAAATGGTGGTCGTTGTACTCATCGCTGCCGAAGGCCGCGGTATGGCCGATCACGCCCTTGCTCGCGGGATCGTAGCCGAAGCAGAACGCGTCCCGCGTCGCACAGCCCTCGGGATCGGTCCAGGTGGTCAACTGGTCGCTCAGCGTTCCGGCCAGCTTCGACGCGCGGTCGTCGAGTCCGAGCCCATCGGCCACGACCAGCAGCATCGCCACCCGCTGCAGGGCCTTGCCACCGAAATAGGTGTCGGCCGGGAAGTCCGGCAGCGAGGCGATGTCGGCGTCGAGTTGACGGGTGAGTTCGGTGCGTTGCCCGGACGTGACCCCACTGAGGTCGAGACGAGCCGACGCCCGGGTCCGCGGCGTCGTCCAGCTCAACTCGCTCCCCGCGCACAGTGGCATGGTGCCGTAGATGGACGGGTACTCACCCAGGTCGCAGGACCCCCCGGCCTGCTGCGGCAGTCGTGCGAGCGCGGTGGATCCGTCGGTCGCATAGGCGAGGGTCGTGTCCACCTGGTCGTCGCCCACCCGGTAGGTGACCGTCGATCCGGTGGGGACGTGCATGGACGCAGCCAGCAGTGCGCCCGGCTCCTGCCCGTCCGGTACTGCCCAGAAGACGACCCGGCCGCCGTCGGCGACCCGCACGCTGGTCCCGGAGACCTCCGCATTCGTGGTGGCCATCGCGTAGCGGGTCGCACCGAGCTGGGCCACCCACAACCCGTCCCCCGCCGGGGCGAACCCCGCCGGGACGGTGATCGAGGTCGCCCGCGAAGCTGTCCAGGCGACGAACGGCCACCCCTGGGCGATCGTGGTGTGGCCGATCACCGCGGCGTCCGCGTCCCGGTTCTCCAGCACGACGACGGACGGGTCGTCGCTGGTGACGACGGAGGTCTCGGCCCCCAGCCCGACGCCCACCACCGGGGCGTACCCTCCGGAGATCGTGTCCGCGCCCACAGTCACCGTCGGCAGGCCGAAGGCGAAGCCGTCGTCGGTCAGCCCGAACGAGAGCGGGAGGGGGAACACGGGCTGCGGCGTGGCACCGAAGACCAGCCCGGAGTACCAGCGGTTCGTCGGCGGGGTGAGCCCGTCGCCCAGCCGGGCGGCGTCCAGCGGTTTCGCTGCCACCTGGCTGATCCCGTCGATTGCGCTGGAGATCTGCCCGTCGCCGAGGACGGTCGCCGTCGAGGTGGGCGCAGCGGCCGGGCCGGGCCCTGCCGGGCCTGCGCAGCCGGCCATCAGCAGCAGAGTCGCGGCGAGGAGTACGCGGGCCCTCATCGCAGGCCCACCTGCTGCAGCAGATCGTTCACCGCGTCGGTGATCGGCGCGAACCAGCTGGTGTCCGCCAGCCCGATCGTGACGATCACCGGGGTCCCCGGCTCGGCGAGCGTCTGCTGGTCGAGGCCCAGCAGCGCGTCCGAGGCGATCCGCAACGTGCTCACGGTGCCGTCGACACCGCTGGTCACGGAGACCTTCTCGACGGTGCCCTCGATCACCTGGTCGTTGGGCAGGGTGATCCGCGCCGACTCGCCGATCTCGACGCGGGCGTAGTCGCGCGGGACCAGCTGGAAGCTCGCCGTCACGTACCGCTCACCGCCGGTCAGCTCGGCGAGCGAGCCACCCGCGGGCACGGAGTTGCCCTGCCTGGCGTTGAGCTTGTCGATCCGTCCGGATGTGACCGAGTAGTAGGTGATCGTCCCGGTGTCGGAGTTGACCTTGTACGCCTGGGTGTCTGCGACCTCGAGGCCGTTGGCGATGTCCTCCTTCAGCTGCAGGCTCTGCACCGCGAACAGTTCCTGATGGGATTCGACGTTGTCGCCTTCCTGGACCAGTTGCCGCACCACCGTGCCGGCGTGATCGGCGCCGATGGTGTAGGTGTCGGCAGCGACCTCCGCGGTGTAGCTCGTGATCTGGTTCTGGCGGTGGTTGAAGATCAAGGTCAGTCCGAACACGAGCGCGATCACCGCGACCATGCCGCCCAACAGTCGGAAACGGTTCTCCCAGGTCATGACAGTCCTCCTTCGGTGCGGGCGCCCAGCAGGGCGAGCCGACGGGATCGGGGCACCTTGGCGCGAACCGGCAGGTGCGCCGCACGCGTCCGGAAGTGCTCCGCGGCGGCGACGGCGAGGAACGCGCCGAGGGCAGCCGTGTTGGTGAGGTTCCAGGCCGTGGCGAGAGACAACTGGGCGTTGTTCAGGTCACGCCAGATCGCCACGACCGAGGTCAGGGCGAGGAACACGAACAGGTACACCTGCGGCCTGATGAAGGTGAACGGGGAACTGCGCCGGCCGGCCGAGCCGGTCACGTGCCAGCGCTGCTCCTTGCCCGAGAAGGCGTTGAGCAGGGCCTGGTGGTAGATCGGGAAGCTCGCGGTGGAGAGCAGCAGCACCTCCCACCGGAACGAGCCCAGGGTGAAGGACGCCAGCAGGATCTGCATCACGTAGAACCCCGCATAGGCCAGGGCCCACTCGGTGAAGCTGGTCCCGAGAGTCACCGGCCGAAGGTCGAAGAACACCTCGAGCGCGGGGACGAGCAGCAGCACGCCCGGAGCGATCCCGGTCAGGTAGTGGGTGGAGGTGACGAAGTACATCAGGCGCTGGTCGAGCGTGAGCCGTCGCCGGGGACTCAGCGGATTGTGCGTGAACAGGATCTCGAAGCCGCCGGTCGCCCAGCGAAGCTGCTGCTTCGTGTAGTCCTCGATCGTCTCCGGCGCATCGCCGACGGCCAGGACGTCGGGGATGTAGACACTGCGCCAGCCGCGCTCGTGCAGCATCAGCGACGTCCACACGTCCTCGGACTTCGAGTCGGTGTAGATCCCGCCGACGTCGTCGATCGCGGCCCGCCGGAACACCACGTTGGTGCCGACACAGAATGCCGCGTTGAAGTGGTTCCGGCCGGGCTGCACGAAGCGGTAGAAGACGGTCTGCATGTACCCCGCGCCACGCGAGACGAAATTCCGGAGATTGCCGTAGCTCTGCGGGGTCTGCACGAAAGCGACGGCGGGGTCCACGAAGAAAGGGACGGTCTCGACCAGGAATTCGGGTTTCGGCACGAAATCCGCGTCGAAGATGCAGAAGTAGTCGGTCTTGATCTGGCTGAGCGCGTGATTCACGTTGCCTGCCTTCGCCCCGCCGCTGCTCAGCCGCCTGAGGTACCCGACCCCGAGCTCGGCCGCGAGGTCGCGGACGTCGTCGCTCCTGCCGTCATCGAGGATCCACGTCGAGTGACGTCCGCGGACGTCCCGTGCGGCGCTGGCGGTTCGCCTGATCACGTCCAGCGGCTCGCCGTAGCAGGTGATCAGGACCGCGACGGAGACCTCCGTCCCGTTGAGCAGGAGCGGCGCGTCCGGCTCGGGCCGATCGTCGAGCAGCGCCTGCTGAGCGGCGAAGTAGGCGTGGTCACGCGGGCTCTTCGCACCCGCGAGGATGGTCCACATCGCCAGCAGGGCATGGGTGATCAGGATCGCCTCGGCGCCGATCACCAGCGCGTAGGGCAGCGCATCACCCCGATTGGACGGGTTGAGCAGGAAGATCGCGTAGGCGATGATGCCCCCGGTCGCAATGAGCGTGAGCAGAATCATCACCGGGGAGTAGGGATTGCGGACCAGCTCCCTGCGGGCCGATTCATCCGGACCGGCAACAGATTTCAGGTCGTGCGTTGGCATTTCGACCCCCCGAGTCGTGATGCCGCAGGCGAGCCTTGGAGACTGCCCGCGGCATCGCTGGAAAAGCAAAACCGGCCCGAAGGAACACCTCGGTCCGGCATTGGTCGTGGTCGGGATGGGCCCGTCCACTGGCATCTACCGTAGGCAGGCGCCGACACGAATCGCAAATCGAGGGCCGGCGATCTCGAGCCGACCGGCGTGGATTTGCAGTGCCACTGATGAAATACTTACGCAAAGTTGCCCATGAACGGGAACATCAGCACGCTGAACAGCACGAAGCTGCCCAGTACCGCCCACCAACGCCACGACACCCGTCCGGTGCGGGAGTCCATACCGGTTGCGACCACCGCGGCGACCGTGGTGCCGAGATTCAGCGCGGTCATGAACAGCCCGAACCAGTAGACGCGTCCGCCGACCTGGATCCAGGAGATGTAGGCGACGGTGAGGAAACACGCAGTCAGGCCGAGAAAGCTGAGCAGGATCGGCACCCACCAGGGCGTCGGTGTCGGCAGCTTCTTCGGCACGGTCAGAGCAGGTCGTGCAGCATCACGACTTCTTCGCGATCCGGGCCGACGCCGATGCCCGAGACACGACAGCGCACCAGTTCCTCCAGCCGGCGCACGTACGCCTGGGTGTTCTTCGGCAACTCCGCGAAGGTGCGGCAAGCGGAGATGTCCTCGGTCCAGCCGTCCAGGTACTCGTACACCGGCACGGCGTGGTGGAACTCGGTCTGGGTCATCGGCAGGGTCGACGTGCGCTCGCCGTTGACGTCGTAGGCGACGCAGACCGGGATCTTCTCCCAGCCGGTGAGGATGTCGAGCTTGGTCAGGAACATGTCGGTGAAGGCGTTCGCGGTCACCGCGGCTTCCACGACCAGCGCGTCGAACCAGCCGCAGCGGCGGTTCCGTCCCGTCGTGGTGCCGAACTCGGCGCCCTCCTGGCGGAGTCGCTCACCATCGTCGTCCAGCAGCTCGGTGGGGAACGGGCCTTCGCCGACCCGCGTGGTGTAGGCCTTCATGATCCCGATGGCGCGGTCG
>JAGQUI010000174.1 GCA_020438595.1 Propionibacteriaceae bacterium
TCCAGCAGCGCGTCGGTGACGAGTACCTGGCGACGTAGCTCTCAGCGTTCGGACGCGGCCGCGACGGCGGCGTCGAACTCGTCAGGAGTGATCCCGACGACGCCGAAGTCGAAGTCGGCCCTGGCGTTGTTCGCCGGATTGATCCGGGCCAGCACGACCTCCATCGCGACGGGCGGTTCCCACCATTCGATCTCGGCCAGCAGGACCCCCGACCGCTCGGGTGCGGCAGGCTCGGGCGACTCCGGCGCCAGCGGTCCCACCGCGGAGGCGAGGACGGCTCTGGCGAGGAAGATCCGCGCCGGAGACGCCCTATCCGCCGGTGATCCGGTCCTGATCTACCTGGCTGCCCCTCGGCAACCCGTTCGCGGGCTCGGGCCGGCGGGGTGCCCTGGGGAGCGAATGTCCCCGCCCACCCCAGTTGGGATCGGGTGACCCGATCCGACGTGTTCTTCACGCTGGTCGCCGGACCGGCCCCCGCGGCCGAGGCGGACGCAGCCTTCGATTCCTGGCTGACCGGGCGCGGGACGAATCGGGCGTCCCTGCGCGCCGATGACTGGAAGTCCGACGACGTGCCCTGGGTCGCCGGCCCGCTGTGGCGCCGATACTTCGTTCGGACTACCGCCATCCGCCGGCTCGATCGACCCGAGTGAGAGCCCGCCCGCCGCAACGCGAACTCCTCGGCGCTCAGGCCCTCCTCCGGTAGGCACGGATCACCCACGGCAGGTACAGGATCGTCCACACCAGCGCGACCAGGAGGATCAGCACGGGGACGTAGAACGGTCCGGCGAGCGTCTGGATGCCCTCCAGCGGTGATCCCGGCGCACCGGTGTCGAGGAACCAGAAGTTGGTGCCCCACGCCCGGTTGGCGAGGAAGCCGAGGGTCGCGAACACCGCGGTGAGCACCGCCACCCGCCACAGGTTGCGCACGTCGGGAACGAGGTCGCCGCCGAACAGGAGCATCAGCACGTAGCCCACGATCAGGGCGTGGATCGCGAAGCTCTGCCACGTGAAGACGTTGAGCAGTGGCTGGTCGGCCCAGTCCGGGAACACGTCGGCGGCCAGCGCCCCCCACCAGCCCATCGCGTACAGGAAGTCGCCCGTCCACCGGTTCGGGCGCAGCGCATCCACGAACACGGCGAGCGTCGCGGCGGCGCAGGCGTGCAACGGCACGATCTCCGCGGTGTAGGTGCCGGTGGCGACGTAGGCCGCCTGGCGCAACACCTCCAGCATCAGGACCGTCCAGCCGACGCTGAGCCGCAGCACGCGACGACGGTCGCGGTCAGCCCTGCGGTAGCCCACGACCAGAACGGCCACGGCGAGGCCGAGCAGCACGAGCACACCGAGGTGGACCGCGGAGAACAGCCCGAAGCCGGCGCCCTCGAGGGCCGGCTGGTTCTGCGGGACGAAGAAGTGGTCCCAGCTCCACGTCACGCGCTCATTGTGCAGGGTGCGTTGCCCCTCCCGGGCGCGGGCGCGCGCAGGTTCAGGCGGCCTCGCCGAGCTGGAACTGGATGTCGATGTGGACCGGTGGTCGGTGGCCGGGTACCGGGGGTGAGGTGCTGCGGTAGGAGTGTCCGGTCGGGGTCGTGGTGACCACGGTGCCGTCGGGTTCGGGGACAGCCTGCCAGCCGGGTGCTTCTTTGGTCTGGTTGCAGGCCTCGCACAGGCCCTGACCGTTCGCCGCGCTCGTCTCGCCGCCCTGCGCGGCCGGGATGACGTGGTCGGCGTGCCGGACCGGCGCCCCGCACCACGGTGTGCGGCAGTACTGGTCCCGGGCGGTGAGGAAGGCGCGCAGCCCGTCGGGGAAACACCGCTGCTTCGATTCCATCGCCACCAACTGCCCCGTCCGCGGATGCACATACAGCCTGCGCAGCCACGCCGGAGTGTCCTCCTTCAACCCCGCCAGCATTCGGCGGGCCTGCCCCGCCGGGATGGGCCCGTAACCCGGGACCTCCACCGGAGCACTGCCGCCCCACAACAAGGCCTGGTCCGTCATCACCAACTGGACCTCGACCGGAACCTGATCCGCCTGAGCCTGCCCCGTACACCGGGTCACCAGCGTGTCGGCCATCACCTGACCGCGGCCACGTTCGTCACCCCCGGCGCGGGCCGTGTCCGCGGCCCGCTTCAACGCCGCATAGACCGCCACCCCCTGCGCCACCGGCAACGTCGCCGACAAGATCGTCATCGCCTCCGGTGCCGGTCGCAGCGTGACCCTGCGGTCCGCCTCCGCCCGCACGGCACGCTCCACCACACTGTGCGGGTCCAGCTCGTAGCCGTACCGGCGCGCGGACGCCTCCACCTCACGATCCGACAGGATGGGCAGTTCGGCAGCGAGCCGGCGATCCACCACCATCCGATCCTCCCGCGACAGGCACGCCGTCTCCCGGCACACCACGGTGGCCCGCCACTCCCCGATCACACCCCGTGTGAGTGCCGCCATCGTCTCGGGGAGTTCGTGCACCAGTGCCTCCGCCAGACCCAACAACCGGCCACCACGGTGCGGAGACTCCCGCCTGGCCAACGCCACCTGCGCCGCCACACCACGGCCACGCCGCGCCGCCGGCACCCCCCGCGCCGCCTCCGCCTCGATGACCGACCGCTTCAACGCGGCCGCCTCCCGCGCCTGCGCCGCACAAATCGCGTTCTTCACATCCTCCAACGCCCGCAACCGATCGACCCGCTCCCCATCACTGCACTCACCAGACAGAGTGCCCAGCGCAGCCACCCAACCGATCACGTCGGCAAGAGTCAACTGGGGGTGTTCCATTCCCACAGCATAGTCGAACACCTGTTCGATAACAAGGGTCTGAAGAAGGATCTGTAGGCTGAAATGACATCTGGCGGTCGATGGAGGGGCGTGCCGGAAACCCGCCACGGGAAGGAATGCTTGGGAAGGAGGACTGGAGCCGCCTTGGGGAATCGAACCCCAGACCTGCGCTTTACGAGAGCGCCGCTCTACCGACTGAGCTAAGGCGGCCTGGCCGGGGCGACCGGCCGGGGAACAACTATAGGGGGTCAGGCGCCCCAGCACCGATTCGGGGTCCGTCGTGGGTGACGGACGCCCTTCGTGACGGCCGCTCGTACCTCACGGCCTCCTCAGGGACCGCTGCAGGGACCTCGGGCTCGACACATCCACGGACCCGGCATCCGCGTCCCCGACCCCTTCGACACGGCCGCTCGTACCTCACGGCCCCTCAGGGACCGATTCCCACCCGGGTGGGTCAGCTCGTGCGGAAGCCGCCGTTGCTGTACAGGAGCTGGCCGTTGATCCAGCCACCGGCGTCGGAGAGCAGGAAGCGGACGAGGTCGGTGGTGTCCTTCGCGGTGCCGAGGCGGCCCGCCGGCGTCTGGTCGATGCAGGCCTCGCGCAGCTCCGGCGTCATCCAGCCCGTGTCGATCGGGCCCGGGTTGATCACGTTCGCGCGGACGCCGCGGTGGCCCAGCTCGACCGCGGCCGCGATGACCACCCGGTCCAGCGCCCCCTTGCTCGCCCCGTAGGGCAGGTTGTGGGCGGTGTGGTCGCTGGTCAGGGCGACGATCCGTCCCCTCACCCCGGACGTCGACTCCTCCGGCAGCGTCGCCGCGAACTCCCGGACCAGCAACCAGGAGGCGCGCGCGTTCACCGCGAAGTGCCGGTCCCAGCTCTCCACCGTGGTGTCCGCGATCGCGCTGTCCACAGACTCCGCGTGCGACAGCACCAGCCCACGCAGGTCCCCCAGTTGCAGCGCTGCCGCGACCAGGGCGGCCGGCGCATCCGGGTCCGCCAGGTCGGCCGGCACCACCTCGGCCCGGACGCCGAACCGGCGGCACTCCTGCGCGATCGCGTGCGGATCGTCCGCGCCACGCTCGTAGTCCAGCCGGTCGTCGTAGGGCGCCCAGTAGTTGAGCAGCAGGTCCCACCCGTCGGACGCCAGCCCGAGCGCGAGCTCCGCCCCGATCGACCGCCGCCGGCCCACGCCGGTGACCAGTGCCGTCCCGCGTCGTTGTGCCATCGCGACCTCCTCAGCTGCAGCGGACGCCGTCCTTCGGCACCTTCCCGTCCACGAGGTAGTCCACCACGATCTTGTCCACGCACGCCGACTTGCCGCCGTAGCTGCCGTGGCCCTCGCCGTCGTAGGTGACCAGGACGCCCGAGTCGAGCTGCCCGGCCATGTCCACCGCCTGCTGGTAGGGCGTCGCGTTGTCCCCGGTGCCGCCGATCACCACGATCGGCTTCGCCCCGACGCCCCGGATCTGCAACTGCCGGGACGGACGCACCGGCCACAGCGCGCAGGTGTAGCCGGGCCCGAAGTACTTGCCGAAGATCGGCGCCTTCTGCTGATCCTCCTGCCAGACCGCGTCGGCGTCCAGGACGCCCTTGTCGTCGTCGCTGTCCAGGCAGCTGATCGCGGGCAGCGAGTAGAACAGCGATCCGTAGGTGCCGTCGTCGGCACGGGAGTTCAGGGAGTCCGCCGCGAGCATCAGGCCGATGCCGTTGCCCTTCTGCGCAGCCTCGATCATCGAGACGAGCGTCGGCCACGCGTCCTTGCCGCCGTACAGCATCGCCGCGACGCCCGTGACCGCCAGCGACTGGGTGAGCGTCCGGTCGCGGGCGCGGATCGGGGTCCGGTCGAGGTCTTCCCACAGCCCCGTCACCGCGCCGAGCACCTCCTGCTTCGTGCCGCCGAGGGAGCAGCCCTGCGCCGCGCACCAGCTGGCGAAGTTGCCCAGCGCAAGGTCGAACCCCATCGCCTGGATCACGTCATCGTCCTCGGTGATGTTCACCGCCGCGTCCAGCACCAACCGTCCGGCGTTCTGGGGAAACAGCTCCGCATAGGTCGCGCCGATCTGCGTGCCGTAGGAGTAGCCGAGGTAGTGCAGCTCGTCATCGCCGACCAGCTGGCGGAGCAGGTCGAGGTCGCGCACGGTGTCGATCGTGGAGATGTGCTCGAGCAGCACGCCACTGTGCTCCCAGCACGACTTGGCGAACTCGTAGGACCCCTCGATCAGCGCGGTGCGCTCGGCCTCGGTGTCGGGCGACGCGTCGAGGTTGTTCAGGGCATCGGTCTGCGCGGCGTCGAGGCACTGCACCGGCGTCGAGTCCCCGGTACCGCGCGGATCCCAGCCCACGATGTCGTACTGCTCGAGGCCCTTGGTGTCGAAGCTGGGCACCAGGCTCTTCCCGGAGCCGCCGGGCCCACCGGGATTCACGAACAGCGTGCCGAGCCGCGGCGTCTTCGTGGCCCGCTTGCGGGCCAGCGACAGGGTCACCGCGCGCGATGAGGGGTCCGCGTAGTCCAGCGGCGCCAGCACCTCCGCGCACTCGAGCGAACCACACGACTGCCAGGCCACCGATTGCTCGACGTAGCCGGTGAGCCCGTCGCCCGGCAGGCCGTCCACCATGCCGGCGACGGACACGTCCGGGTCGGGGAACCGGGTCCGGTCGACCGCGACGCCGGGCACGGACGAAATCCTGATCTCCTCGCCGGCCGGCTGGCTCGGAGCGTCGCAGCCCGACAGCAGCAGGGCGGCAGCCAGGAGCAGGACGCCGGCGCGGACGGGGAGGTGCACGCGTTCAGCCTAGGCCGTGTCCCACAATCCCGGGCTTCGGACGCGGTGCGGCGAGTGGGCACGCCTCGCTGGCCGGGCAGGTCACCCGCCCCTCCTCCAGCTGCACCACCACCGAATCCAGCGGCACGCTGTGGCCGACGACGACTCCCTCCCCCTGACCGGTGCGCACCGCCGTGCCGACCCGGGGAGCCCGCCGGCGGAAGTCCGAGTACAGCTCGCTCTCGAAGGCGAGGCAGCACATCGACCGCCCGCAGGTGCCCTGGAACTGGCTCGGGTTGTTCGGCAGCCGCTGCTCCCGGGCGAGCCCCGGCGGCAGCGGGTCCCGGCGCGGCCCGACCGTCGCGCAGCACACCTCGCGTCCGCACGAGCCGAGGCCGCCGATGATCGCGGCGGCGTCCCGCGGCCCGATCTGGCGCAGGTCGATCCGCGCCTGCAGCGCCCGGGCGAGGTCGGTCAGCAGGGCACGGAAGTCGACCCGTCCGGGTGCCTCGAAGTAGACCACCGCCTGCTGGTCGAACTCCTCGCTCTGGTCGACGA
>JAGQUI010000175.1 GCA_020438595.1 Propionibacteriaceae bacterium
TGCGTCCTACTTCGGCAAGCTCTACGCCTACCCGCAGTCCTCCGACGGTGCGTTGCTCTACTACCGCACCGACCTGCTGGAGAAGGCGAACCTGGAACCGCCGACGACCTGGGACGAGATGCAGGCAGCCTGCGACAAGATCCTGCCCGACCAGAAGGGGATGTCCTGCTACGGCGGCCAGTTCCAGAAGTACGAGGGCCTGACCTGTAACGTCGCCGAGGCCGTGAACTCTGCCGGTGGCGAGTTCATCACCGCCGACGGCAAGCCGGCCGTGAACAGCCCCGAGGCCATCGCGGGCCTGACCTGGATGGTGGACGGCTTCGAGTCCGGGATGATCCCCAAGGAAGCGATCACCTGGAAGGAAGAGGAGAGCCGGCAGGCGTTCCAGGACGGCAAGATCCTGTTCCTGCGCAACTGGCCCTACGTCTACAACCTGGCCAGCAAGGACGACGGTTCCTCCAAGGTTGTCGGCAAGTTCGGTGTCGCGCCGCTGCCTGGCAAGGACGGCCCGGGTGTGTCCACCCTCGGTGGCCACAACATCGGCATCTCGACCTTCGCGACCAACAAGGGCACCGCGGGTGACTTCATCAAGTGGATCGCCTCCGAGGACATCCAGAAGGTGTTCCTGCAGAAGGGTTCGCTGGCTCCGATCCTCGAGTCCATGTACGACGACCCGGGGCTGAACGAGGAGTTCGGCTACCTGTCCACCCTTGGCGCCTCGATCAAGACCGCCCAGGCCCGGCCGAAGGCTGTCAAGTACGGCGACGTGACGACGGCCATCCAGGACGCGACCTACGCCGCCCTGCAGGGTCAGCAGACGCCGACCGACGCGTTCAACGGCCTGCAGACCAAGCTCGAGGAGCTGCTGAAGTAACCTTCCCCAGTCGGGACTTCTCGGGGTCGCGGCCCGGCCGCGGCCCCGAGATCCGTCCCTTTGTTCCCTAGCAAAGGAGGTGGGGAAGCATGAGCCAGGGCGTCGCTACAACAACGGTCGCCGGCAATACGCCTCCCGTTACCGAGAAGCGCAAGAAGAACCTGTTCAGCGACGGTCAGGGGACCCTGGCCGCTTTCCTGATTTCCCCGACGATGCTGGTGATCCTTTTCGTCGTCGGCATTCCGATTCTGCTGTCGATACGGGAGTCGGTGTTCCGCGCGAACACCGAGGTGGATCCGACCACGGGCATGATCCCCGAGGGGGAGACCTTCGTCGGTCTGCAGAACTTCACGTCCATCTTCTCCAACCCGATCGACGTGGTCGGCGCGTGGGGCACCATCGACCGCCTGGTCAACTCGTTCCTGAACGTGACGTTCTTCACGATCGTGTGCGTCGCGATCGAGACGGTGATCGGCGTGGCGATGGCGCTGATCATGGCCAGGGCGTTCCGGGGCAAGGGCTTCGTCCGGGCCGCGATCCTGATCCCGTGGGCCATCCCGACGATCGTCTCCGCCCGGATGTGGGGCCTGATCTTCGACGCCGACGGCGTGATGAACAAGATCCTCGGCGAGCAGATTCTGTGGCTGGCCGACAACCGGTACTCACAGATCGCGGTGATCGTCGCCGACACCTGGAAGACGGCGCCGTTCATCGGCCTGCTCACCCTCGCCGGACTACAGACGATCCCGTCGGACGTCTACGAGGCGGCCCGGGTGGACGGGGCCAACGCGTGGCAGCAGTTCACCCGGATCACGCTGCCCATGGTGAAACCCGCCCTGGTGGTCGCGGTGCTGTTCCGCACCCTCGACACCATGCGCATGTTCGACCTGCCCTGGGGCATGATCGGACCAGGCAAGTACTACGTCGAGACGATCTCGATGTTCGCCTACATCGAGAACAACCAGTTGCGCTACGGCACGGCGGCGGCCTACTCACTCATCCTGTTCGCCTACATCGTGCTGGTCGCGTTCATCTTCATCCGACTGCTCGGCGCCGACGTGATCGGTGACGAGGAGACCCGCGCGATCATGGAGCAGCGCAAGCGGCAGAAGGCGAAGGCCAAGGCGGAGAAGCGCAAGATCAAGCTGGCCAGGACCACCATCACGAGCGGGGAGTTCCAGTCATGACCGCGGCGACTTCACACGTGACCGCTGCCGAACTGGCAGAACTCAACAAGCCCCGTCACGACTGGAAGTACTGGCTCGGCAAGACCGGCATCTTCCTCGGTATGGCGTTCATCATCCTGTACTGCATCGCGCCGTTCTACTGGATGGTGGTCTCGTCCCTGCGCCTGCCCACCATGGGCCGGGACACGTCCTTCTGGCCGGATCCGGTCTCGTTCGAGAACTACCCGGCGGTGTTCGACCCGGCCAACGGCTTCGGTCGGGCCCTGGTGAACTCGGTGATCGTGTCGCTGTCGACCACTCTGGTCACCCTGCTGTTCGGCATCCTGGCCGCGTACGCGCTGGCCCGGCTGCGGTTCCGGTTCAAGGGCCTCGTGCTGGCGATCATCATCGGCTGCTCAATGTTCCCGGGCATCACGCTGCTGATCCCGCTGTTCAAGATGTTCACCGGCGCGTACCCGTGGATGCCGATCAACTGGATGAACACCTACCAGGCGCTGATCATCCCGTCGCTCTCGTTCGGCCTGCCGCTGTGCGTGTGGAACCTGACCGCGTTCTTCCGGCAGCTGCCGGTGGAGCTCGAGCAGGCTGCCATGGTGGACGGCTGCACCCCGGGCCAGGCGTTCCGCAAGGTGATCCTGCCGCTCGCCGCACCGGGCGTGTTCACGACGGCGATCATCACCTTCATCGCGGTCTGGAACGAGTTCATGATCGCGCTGACGTTCGGTACCCAGCAGGACATGTACACGGCGACGGTGTCGATCTCGAAGTTCACCGGCGCCTACGGCTATGACACCCCGTGGGGAACCATCATGGCCGCCGGTGTCCTGGTCACCGTCCCGCTGATCATCGGCGTGCTGATCTTCCAGCGCCGGATCGTGGCCGGCCTCACCGCCGGTGGCGTGAAGTAGCCGAAGAACGACGAAAGGCCCCGAGGGAAACCTCGGGGCCTTTCCGTTGTGCGCCGCCAGGGACTCGAACCCCGAACCCGCTAGTTAAGAGCCAGCTGCTCTGCCAGTTGAGCTAGCGGCGCGCGAGTAGAGACTGTAGCGCACCGGCCGGGTCAGGGCGAAATCGGCAGGACCCGCGGATCGGTGCCGAGGGTCCGGCCCGGGCCGCGGTTAGGCTGGCCGCGAAGGGAGTCAGATGCGCAGCGGAAAGCGCCGGACGCTGGCCCTGTGCGGCGTCCTGCTGCTCGCCGGGTGCTCCTCCTGGACGCCGTTGCGAACGCCGACCCCGGTGGACGCCGGCCCGCTCACGCCGGTCGCACAGCGCTCCGCCGCCGCGGTGGGACGGCTGCTCAGTACCCGGTGCTCGGGGGCACCGGCCGCAGGCACCGGCTTCGTCGTCGGACCGGGGCTGGTCCTGACCGCGGCGCACGTCGTGGGCGGTGCGCGCCAGGTCAGCGTCCGGCTCACCGGGGCGGGTCCGGTACCGGCCGAGATCGTCGGGATCGACGCGAGCCGGGACACCGCGCTCGTCCGCGCCGGGGCCCTGCCGGGCGACCCGCCCACGATTCCGCTCGCCTCCGACCGGGCCGCCACCGGCACGACCGTCGTGGCCCTGGGCTACCCGCTCGGCGAGTCCGTGCTCCACCGGACGTTCGCCCGGATCACCTCGGTCACCGACTCCGCGCTCGTCAACGGCTCCCCGATGCGCGACCTGGTCACCCTGGACGCGACCTTGCCGGTGGGGCTCAGCGGCGGCCCGGCGCTGGACGCGGACGGTGTGGCCCGCGGCATGGTCGTGGCCGCGATCGGCGGCCGGGGCGGTCGGGACAGCACCTCCCCGGTGACCCTCGCGCTGCCCGCCTCCGGGCTGCAGGCCAGCCTCACGGAATGGGGCGACGACACCGCGGTCCCGTCCGCCCCCTGCGCCGGCGAGGTGGATCACGGCGAGGCCGCCGACCCCGACCTCATCGTCTCGACGACCGACGCCGACGCGCCCGAGCTCGCCCACACCCTGTGGCTGCTCGGCCGCAGCATCAACGCCGGCCAGTACCCGAGCGCGGCCGGCATGCTCACCCGCGGCCTGCTGGCCGCCGAGGGCGGGGTGACGGCCTGGGGGCGCGGCCTCGACTCGACCCGCTGGCAGGCGATCGACCTGCGCAGCGCGACCCGGGACGGCGACCGCGCCACGGCCCGGGCCCGGTTGCGCACCGCGGATGACGACGGCTGCCGGGTCCAGCCGGTCGAGGTCCGCTTCGAGCGTTCCTCCGGGATCTGGCTGGTGGCGGCGGTGGAGCAGGACGGCGCGGCGGAGGGGTGCTGAACGGGGCCTCAGACGTCCCGGTGCACCAGGGTCCCGGCGACCCAGGTCGCGGCGACGCTCATCTCGCGCAGCCCGCGGGCCGCCTCCCGGGGGTCGGCACCGGCCAGCGGGTTCGCGTCCAGCAGCGCCAGGTCGGCGGGCTCGCCCACCAACAGCCGGTCACGACCGCCCGTGCTCGCCGCCAGCGCCTGGACCGGGAGCAGCGAGTGCTCCGGGAACCAGGGCGCATCGCCCGGGTCGCCCCGGTAGACCGCGGTCGCCATGGCCAGCCACGGATCCAGTGGTGCCACCGGCGCGTCGGAACCGAACGCGATGCCCACGCCGGCCGCAGCCAGTTCGCGCAGCGGGAAACTGCGGGACGCCCGCTCGACGCCCCAGACGGCCTCGGTGACGCCCCGGTCGTCGAGCAGGTGCGCGGGCTGCACGCTGGCGACCAGCTCCAGGTCGGCCATCCGCCGCGCGTCGCCGGGTGCCAGCAACTGGGCGTGCTCGATCGTGCCGTTGGCGCCGGTCTCGGCGAACGCGTCGAGGGCCTCGGCCGCAGCGGCGTCGCCGATGGTGTGCAGGGCCACGGTGAGCCCGTTCCGGCGGGCCTTCCCGAGCAGCGCACGCAACTCGTCCGCAGGCACGTTCTGGACGCCGTGGCCGCCGTCCGGGTAGGGGGCGGCGCAGTGTGCGGTGCGCGTGTTCAGCGACCCGTCGGAGATGATCTTCAGCGAGCCCATCGTGACCATCGCCTCGCCCCGGTCGCCGACGAGGATGTCGCCGGTCCGCACGCCCGCCGCGACGGCGGCGTCCAGGTCGGCCGGGTACACCGACGTCCGGATCCGCAGCGGCACCCCGACCGCGGCGTAGCGCCGCGGCCAGGCGGCGAAGCCCGGCTCGAACTCGTAGTCCACGACCCCGACCACGCCCCGGGCGGCGGCCGCCCGCAGCGCGTCGGTGTACGCCCCCGGGCCCACCTGTGCGTCCTCGGCGGCCAGGATCGCCGGCAGCGCGGCGAACCACTCCGCCTCCACCACCGGCTGGTCGCGCCGGGCCAGCCCGAACCGGGCCAGCGCGGCCGAGTTCAGCCAGCCCGCGTGGGCATCGCCGCTGACCAGCACGACCGGCACCGCTCCCGTGACCGCGTCGAGCGCGGCGACGGTCGGCGGTTCGGGCCACGTCGCAGGACGGTAGCCGCCGCCCACCAGCAGGCCGGTCGGTGTCGTCGGCGTCCTGACCTCGCGGGCGACCCTGGCCACCGCATCGGCGAGGGAGGCGGTCCCGGCCAGGTCGAGGCGGGTCCGCCGGCGGGCCCACTGGCCGAGGTGGACGTGCGCGTCCCACAGCCCCGGCACCAGCCAGCGTCCGTCGGCGTCCAGGACCTCCTCGCCGGGCAGCGGGTCGAGCGCCCCGGCGATCGCGGCGATCCGGGTCCCGGCGATCCGGACGTGGACCGGTTCGGAGGCCGGGGGCCCGGCGAGCGGGACGGGCTGGGCGTTACGGAGCAGCATTCAGTCGAGCAACTCGTCCACCCGCGTGCACGGCAGGTCGTAGGCGTCCGCGACGGCGGGGTAGGTGATCTGGCCGGCGTGTGTGTTCAGGCCCAGCGCGAGCGGGTGGTTCTCCCGGCAGGCGCGTTGCCACCCCTTGTCGGCGAGTTGCACCGCGAACGCGAGGGTGGCGTTGGTGAGGGCCCAGGTGGACGTGTTCGGCACGGCGCCCGGCATGTTCGCCACGCAGTAGAACACCGAGTCGTGCACCATGAAC
>JAGQUI010000176.1 GCA_020438595.1 Propionibacteriaceae bacterium
TCGGGCTCGGCGACGGCGTCGCCTTCGCCGTCCGGCTGGCCGTGGGGCTCGGCGTCGGCGAGGGCAATCCGGACGGCATGTAGCTGCCCACCCGGCGGCTCAGCGAGGCTTTCGACTGGTCGCCGGTGAGGAACCGCATCGGGTCGACGTAGGACCCGTCCAGGATCACCTCGAAGTGCAGGTGGCACGCGGTCGAGCGACCGGTGGAGCCCACGCGTCCGACGACCTGGCCCTGCACCACGGCCTGCCCGAGGCTCACCTCGGCCTGGCGCAGGTGGTTGTAGGTGGTTGCGAAACTGAGCCCGCCGCGGTCTGCGTGCCGGATGATGACCCGGTTCCCGTAGCCGCCGGCCCAGCCGACGTAGGCGACGGTGCCGTCCAGCGAGGCGTGCACGGGGTCGTTGCAGGGCTGGCCGAGGTCGACGCCGTCGTGCCAGCGCTGGCGGTGCGTGAACGGGTCGCTGCGGTAGCCGAAGCCGGTGGACGGCGTGTGGTCGCTCACCGGCCAGCCGATCAGGTCGCCGTCGACCGCCGGATCGACCGGGCCGGTCTGGACGCCGATCGGGTCGGACAGCAGGTCGTCCCCGCTCTCGATGATTCCGCCGGCCAGCCCGGGGGTCGGTGCGGGCGGGGCCGCCAGGGAGGGAGCTTCCGCCAGCGTCGGGGCGACCGCAGCCGTGGGCCGCGGCGCCAGCGGGGCCGCCGGCGAGGCGGGCGGAACGACCAGCACCACGACGCCTCCGGCGACGACGATCACGACGGTGAGCAGGGTGCTCAGGCCCAGCTGCGCCAGTCCCCTGGCGAGGCCCCCGTGCTGCCGTGGCGCCGGAGCGGCTTCCGCGTGCCGGGGCGGCACGTCGCGGCCCGTCCCCAGGCGCGGCCGATGGGCACGGCTACCGGGGCCGGGGTGGGCATGCCTCGGGTCCACGAGCTCCCCCTCTCGCGATCAGGTCAATGATCGTTCCGGGGATGGGAGTCGGGGAAGGTGTGTGGGAGTACCTTGCGCAATTCTCAGGTTCGGCTGCGCGGGGTCACTCCCCCGCGCAGCCCGGAACCGCAGGGGTCAGACCAGCGTGGCGTCCAGCGTGATCGTGGTGCCGGTGAGCGCCGCCGAGACGGGGCAGCCGGTCTTGGCGTCGTCGGCGAAGCCGGCGAACTGCTCGGCGGTGAGGCCGGGGACGGACGCCGTCACGGTGAGGTGGATGCCGGTGATGCCTTCACCGGGCACGAACGTGACGTCTGCCTTGGTGTCGAGGGTGGCGGGAGGGGTGCCGTTGCCGGCGAGGGCGTGGGAGAGGGCCATCGAGTAGCACGAGGCGTGCGCGGCCGCGATGAACTCCTCGGGAGTGGTCTTGCTGCCGGGGGCCTCGCCGGCGCGCGATCGCCAGTCGATCTCGACGCTGCCCAGGCTGGAGCTGAGGAACTCGACCTCGCCGCCTCCCTCGATCAGGGAGCCTTCCCAGTGGGCCTGTGCGGAGCTGACGGTCATGGATGCCTGCCTTTCGGAGTGTGGGGTTCGCCCTTCGGGGGCTTCAGAAATTCCCAACCGCGGCCTTCGGCGTCCTATTCCGGCCCCACCGGCGCCCCGTACCGCTCCGGTAGGCTCGACGGATGCGGAGGAACGGGTGAGCGACGACCCGACAGGCACGCTCGCGTCCCGCGCCCGGTCGGTCCCGGACTCCGCGGCACTCCTGTTCAGCGGACTGGTCGGCGGGGCGGTGTTCATCGCCCTGATGGTCGGCGCCGAGGCCGTCTACGACGCGGTGACCGAGTCGGACGGCGTGGCCGGCCTCGACCGTCCCGTCCTGGACTGGGCGATCCACGCGCGCACCCCGCTGTCGGAGGTGCTCGTGACGGCGTTCACCAACCTCGGCACGACGCTGCCGATGGTGATGATCGGCGGTGGCCTGATGCTCGCGCTCTACCTGGCGTTCCGCCGGCGCACGATCATCTGGCTGATGCTGGTGGCCGGCGCGGGCAGCGTCACCTTCACCGTGGTCGGCAAGGCGATCGTGGCCCGCAACCGTCCGCCGCTGGCCGACGCGGTGGCGCCGTACGAGAGCAGCTTCTCCTTCCCGTCCGGCCACACGCTGAACAGCACCGTGGTGGCGGGCATGCTCGCGTACCTGGTGGTGTGGCTCGCACCGAAGGCGTGGATGCGGGTCGGGGCGGTCGTGGCCGCCGCGTCGTGGGCGATCGCAATGGGCCTGAGCCGGGTGTTCCTCGGCCACCACTGGCTCACCGACGTGGTCTTCGCGTGGCTGTTCGGACTGGCCTGGCTGGCGCTGCTGATCACCGTCCACCGCCTGCTGCTGGCGCGCGGGAATCCGGCGGATACCTGATTTCACATCACCGGTTGGTCTTGGGTAGAGTAGGTACTCGTCCGCAGGACGCTGGGGCTATGGCGCAGTTGGTAGCGCGCTTCCATGGCATGGAAGAGGCCACGGGTTCGAATCCCGTTAGCTCCACCCACTGAACATCCTAGTCAGATCAACATTTTGGCCGATCTGTCAGTCCTTCGAGACCATCTCCCTTGCAGAACTGGCGCACTCGCCCACAGCCGGCGACTCGAAGGCGGGGCGGCCGCAACCGAACGAGCACTACACCGCTTCGACCTCGGAGAAGCCTGGGGGCAACGAAACTCGCCCGCGACCTCGGCGTCGCCGGTCAACTGCGGCCGTGGCTCCACGGAAGGCGGCAGGCGCCTTGGCGTCCGACTCGACGGACCCAGAATCCGACTAGCTGAAGCACTCCCCGAGCAATCAGCAGCCTGGCAGCCCAAGGTCTCCGTTGCCCGACCCGATCGCCATCACCGCTGTGCGGACCCAGGAGCCATCAACGAGACGCACCCACCTATTCCAGATCTGCACAGCGCCGTCATCGAAGTGAACCCGATAGCCAGCTGCCTGCCGTTGACACACTGCCGTCACCGATTGGCCAGCATCAATCCAGCGAGCAGCGTTCGCCGGCGGCCGCCACTTCGGCGACCACTCGGGCGGATTCGGGTCGGTGTATGCCCACGTTCCCCAGTAGTAGGTGTCCTCAACGACACCCTCGACGGTCGATGGACCGACAGCAGGGATGCTTGCAGGCGTGGAGGACTCGCTGGTTGCATGCTCGTAGCCCAGCTCAAACGCCCACTTCTCGGCGGGGCTCAGTGCACGGCCGGCCACCACAGCGCCGATTGCGCCGACGACTAGTCCCTCGGCACCGTTCTCGATCGCCCACCACGCCGCCTGGCAGAACGTGTCCTTGGGCCAGCCGAAATAGCGGTCATTCAGGTTGCCGAGATGAGAGTCGTAGAACAGCTGCGCCTCTTCATCGAACGCCTGCTTCCAGTCCTGCCCAGGCTGCACGCCCGTGATCTCGAACCCGCAGTAGGTGCTGTCGGCGCGAGCCTCCGTCGGCGCAACCACCGCGGTCGCGGAGACTGCGATCACTGCCGTCACCAGAACGGCCGTAAGGCGATGACGCTGCTTCATGTCGGGCCCCTCCCTCCACTCACCGCACGACAATTGTGTCCCCCTAATGGGGGACACCGCACGTCGCGGAGATCGCTATTCGGTAACGATCCGGGAGAGACAGCACGGCCTTGGGCAGCGCCCCCCGCGCGGTCCGCCCGACCGTAAGGGTGCAGGCGTGTTCGCACGAGACGCCCCCCGGACCTTCCACGCTCGACATGCCAGCGACACAATGCACGCATGCTTCAACTCGCCGCAGACCAGATCGTCGCCCTGCCCGTAGACGACCTAGCGCTCCGAGTGGTCGCCGACTTCGCCCAATCGGGCTGGAACCAACGCAACTACACCATCGAACACCAGCAGAACGCCCAGCTCAGCCCACCCGCCCTGCGCGCGATCGCGGGAGCACTCTCCTGGGCACACGCCCACGGCCTGATCGCGCGATCTCCAACACAGAACTCGACCGACGCCATCTCTTCGTAACCCGACTCGGCCACCAAGCGATCCGCGGCGGGCTGGACCAAGTCCGGGCCGAGGCCCCACTGAGCAGCGGCCTGCAATCCCGTGATCGAGCGGCGCGCCAGCCCGTAGTCCATACTCGGCGAACTCGAACAAGCCGTGTTCGTGTCCATGAAGGTGCCGCGGCAGTACCGCCGCGATCACCCCAAGAAGGACAAGCCCGCGGACGGCGACGCCGCGAACAGTGCGTCCAGATGGAAGGGGCCGCTGCACCCCAGATGAAGACCAGATCGTGGTCGGCTGGACCGGCACCGACCTCGAACTCGCCAAACAGCTCCGCCGGTCCTACCCGAGCGTCGTACGCCGAAAGAGACGCCTCCGCGACGCAGCCCTAGCAAAGCGCCCGAGGTCACACCTGACGCCGACGCCAGGCAAAAGGACGCTACTCGCTGAACCCCGCGCCACACCCCCAGCAGCGCTTGCGGGTCGCAGGCTGCTCCAACCCGCACGCTGGACACGTCCTGAGCAAGGCCCCCGCGTCGGTCCTGCGTAAAACGGCGGGAGATGCCGCGGCGTCCGCAGCCGCCGATCCAGCTTCAGGAGGCATTTCGCCAGCAACGGGATCTACTGCGGGAGCTGGGGCATCCTCGATTCCGTGACCACGCTCAAGTTGGGTCAACGTTGCCGCCAGCCGAGCGAGAAGGTCAGCCTGCCGCGCCCCTACCTCAAGCTGCTTCGCCGTGTTCGTACGAGTCTCAGCGACGTTCTCCAGCAGCTCTCCGTATGCGTACGTGAAGATGCCCGCCAAGAAGAAGTAGGCCCACACCACCACCATGGCCATGAACCCCATGTTGCCGGGCACACCGGGGAAGCTAAGAACTGAGAACCCAGCAAGCGCCCCCAAGACCCAGACGACTACCGCGAGCCCTTTCACAATCCCAGCGACCTTCGAACTCATGCGTCGAACCTTACGATGCAGGCTCGGGGTCGAGGCGAGGAACGCCGCACTCTGACGTCACCGTCGCTATGCAAACTTCAGGGGAGCCAGCCAACAATCCGCTGCCTGGCCCCACAGCAGCCTCCTGGCACGAGATCCTGTCTCCCATGTCGGACCCCACCTTTCAGCCGATGCCGGGCCGGATCGCGCACGTTCGCGGACGCAAAGCGAAGAACCGGGAGCCCGGGCTTCCCAAAATCTCCGAGATACAGCTCGAACTCGCTGACGGACGGCAGGTCGCTGCGAGCGCATTCCCGCGACCCCGAATGAGTGAGCCCGTCACCGCAGTCGGTGTCTGCGTGATCCCCTCCGGCCGCTTCGGGGTGTGCCCAATCTGCCTCCAACAGCCAGGCGACACCGACGAGCACGTTCCGCCGGGCGGGTTCGGCGGCAGCGTCATGACTGGCACCTGCCAGGACTGCAACAACAAGCTCGGATCACGCACCGAGGCAGCGATGCAGGACTGGTACGACCACGCGGTGAGGATCCACTACACCGTCGAAGGCGACCCGAAACCGTTCGGCCACACCCGAGCCATCAACCTGCCGACCGAAGACGCGAGTTCGTCATCATGACCGAGCAAGGAGGACCCGGCGCCGATCTCGGGCAACACTTCCAGTCCGGGAAACAGGTCACGATGCACACGGTCTTTCCGCGGCCTGAGGAGTACCGCAACGGCCTGCTCAAGAACGCCTACCTTGCTGCGTGCCTGATGCTTCGCGCTGTGCCGGACGCGCCCTCGGCACACGAGATTCGAGCCGAGCTGCTCGCCGCGCGCGACGCCCCCAGCCGCGCCGACGTTGTGCTCGGACCCCACGCACAATCGCTGCGCGTGGGGCTCACTGGGAGGCCGGCACACCCGCCGAATCTTGGGCTGATGCAGCTCCTCCCGAAGGCTGAGCCTCCGCAGTACCTGTTGTCTCTGGCAGGGACCGTGATCGCGCATTGGCCGTTCCCCGAGATCCATCCACTCAGCACCCCCGCTCACGTCACTCAGACATCCGACGACACCGCTGAGCCCCAGCGCGAAGGGCAATGACATGGACTACGAGAAGGCCGTGGCCGGACCGGTCGACGCGCTCACCAAGCTGTACCAAGACATCCTTGCCGACCTGGACGAGGAAGGCGGCGGCATCGGCTGGTGGT
>JAGQUI010000177.1 GCA_020438595.1 Propionibacteriaceae bacterium
GGCCGGCTCTCGATGCAGACCGATCCCCGGCTCGCCCGCAGCGCCAAGGCCCTCGCCGACCAGGCGGAGTACTTCGCGGGCCTCGCCCCGAACATCATCGTCAAGGTGCCGGCCACCAAGACCGGCGTCGAGGCCATCGAGGAAGCCAGCTACCGCGGCGTCAACATCAACGTGACGGTCTCCTTCACGGTCGCCCAGGCAGTGGCGACCGGCGAGGCCATCGAGCGCGGCCTGAAGCGCCGCGAGGCCGAGGGCAAGGACGTCTCCACCATGGGCCCCGTGGTCACGATCATGGTCGGCCGGCTCGACGACTGGCTGAAGGCCGTGTACGCCAAGGAGGGCCTGGTGTTCGACCCGGGCTACCTGGAGTGGGCCGGTGTGGCCGCGGTCAAGAAGGCCCACGAGGAGTTCAAGAAGCGCGGCCTCCGCGCCCGGGTGCTCGTGGCCGCCTACCGCAACGCGCTGCAGTGGACCGAACTCGTCGGTGGCGACCTCGTGCTCTCCCCGCCGTTCGCGTGGCAGCAGCGCTTCCAGAACAGCGGCATCGACCCCGAGCCGCGGATCAACAACCCGGTCGACCCGAAGATCATCGAGGCGCTCTACACGATGCCGGAGTTCCGCAAGGCCTACGACGTGGACGGCATGACCCCGGAGGAGTTCGCCGACTTCGGGGCCACCCGCAAGACGCTGCGGCAGTTCCTCGGCGCGGACGAGGAACTCGACCAGATCGTCCGTGACATCCTGATCCCTGCCTAACATCCCCCGCGTCCGCCGGCGTCCCTCTCCTCGCTCGGGCGCCGGCGGACATCCCAGTCAGCGAAGCACCACCGGAGTTCACAGATGACCCAGACCGTTCGGCTCACCGTCGCCCAGGCAGTGATCAAGTTCCTCGCCAACCAGTACTCCGAGCGGGACGGGGAGGAGCAGAAGCTCTTCGCCGGCTGCTTCGGCATCTTCGGCCACGGCAACGTCGCCGGGCTCGGCCAGGCCCTGTTGCAGGCGGAACTGCAGCGGCTGGACGGCGACCCCGAGGCGCCCGACCTGCCCTACGTGCTGATCCGCAACGAGCAGGGCGGCGTACACGCGGCGGCCGCCTACGCCAAGACGAAGAACCGGTTGCAGACGTGGGCCGTGACCTCCTCGATCGGCCCGGGTGCGACCAACATGATCACCGGCGCCGCGCTGGCCACCACCAACCGGGTGCCCGTGCTGCTGCTGCCGTCCGACATCTTCGTCACCCGGTACCCCGACCCGGTGCTGCAGCAGCTCGAGGACCCGCGCACCCTGGACATCTCCGTCAACGACGCCTTCAAGCCGGTGTCGCGGTTCTGGGACCGGATCAGCCGGCCCGAGCAGCTGATCCCGTCCCTGCTGAACGCGATGCGCGTGCTCACCGATCCTGCCGAGACCGGCGCGGTGACCGTGTGTCTGCCGCAGGACATCCAGGCCGAGGCGGCCGACTGGCCGGTGGAGTTCTTCGCGAAGCGCGTCTGGCACGTCGCCCGGCCGGCCCCGGAGCCGGTGGTGCTGGCGAAGGTTGCCGAGCTGATCAAGGCGGCGAAGCGCCCCCTGATCGTGGCCGGCGGCGGCGTGATCTACTCCGGCGCGTCCGAGGCCCTGCGCGCGTTCGCCCAGGCCACCGGCATTCCCGTGGCCGACACCCAGGCCGGCAAGGGCGCGATCAACTTCGACCACCGGATGGCGGTCGGTGGCGTCGGTTCCACCGGTGGCAGCGCGGCCAACACGCTCGCCCGTGAGGCCGACCTCGTGATCGGCATCGGCACCCGCTACTCCGACTTCACCACGGCCAGCCACACGATCTTCGCCGACCCTGGCGTGAAGTTCGCCAACATCAACGTGACCGGCTTCGACGCGGCCAAGCACGCGGCCACCATGCTGGTCGCGGACGCGAAGGCCGCGCTGGAGGGCCTCACCGGCGAACTGGCCGGCTGGAGCACCGACGCCGCCTACCAGGCCCGCGCCGAGCAACTGGACGACGAGTGGCAGCAGGTGGTCGACGAGTGCTACCACCGCGACAACGCCCCGCTGCCCGCCCAGACCGAGGTGTTCGGCGCCCTGAACGAGCTGATGGGTGACCAGGACGTCGTGATCAACGCGGCCGGCTCGATGCCCGGCGACCTGCAGGCGCTGTGGCGCGCGCGCACGCCCGAGCAGTACCACGTGGAGTACGCCTACTCGTGCATGGGCTACGAGGTGCCGGCCGCGCTCGGCGTGAAGCTGGCGGTGGGCGATGCGCACGAGGTGGTTGCGATCGTGGGTGACGGCACCTACCAGATGCTGCCGATGGAGATCGCCACGGTCGTGCAGGAGGGCATCAAGGTGATCTACGTCCTGCTGCAGAACCACGGCTTCGCCTCGATCGGCGCGCTGAGCGAGTCCCGCGGGTCGCAGCGATTCGGCACCAAGTACAAGGTGCGCTCGACGACCGGACGGCTGGACGGCGAGGACGTCCCGTTCGACCTGGCCGCGAACGCCGCGAGCTGGGGTGCGGACGTGCTGGTCTGCGACGGCATCGCCGGGTTCCGGGAGAACTACGCGAAGGCCGTGGCAAGCGACCGCACCACGGTGCTCTACATCGAGACCAACCTGTACGGGCCCAACCCTCCCGGCACCGCGTGGTGGGACGTTCCCGTCTCGCAGGTCTCCGAACTCGAGAGCACGCAGAAGGCCTACGGCGAGTACGTCGCGGAGAAGGCCGCGCAGCGGCACTATCTGTAGGTGACCGCCCTCCAGACGCTCTGGACCAGCCTGCCCCTGTGGGGCTGGCTGGTCCTTGCCGTTGCCGCATTGTTGATCGGCTTCTCCAAGACCGCGATCGGCGGCGTGGCGATGATCGCGGTCGTACTAGCGGCCGCGGTGCTGCCGGCGAAGGACTCCACCGGGGTCGCGCTGGTGATGCTGCTGGTAGGTGATGTGGTGGCGGTGTGGACGTACCGGCACAACGTCGACTGGAGGCTGATCGGGCGGCTCGTGGTGCCGGTGCTGGTCGGGATCGGGCTGGGCGCGCTGTTCCTGAACTGGGTGGACGGCCTGGTGCTCAAGCGCACCATCGGCGTGATCATCCTCGTGCTGCTGGTGATCGGCCTGTGGCCGGACCGGCTGGCCGCGCACAAGCCGGCGGTCGGCATGGGCTACGGCGGCCTGGCCGGGTTCACGACGATGGTGGCGAACGCGGGCGGCCCGCCGATGAACCTCTACCTGCTGGCCATGAAGTACGACAAGTGGCGCTTCCTCGGCACGACGGCGTGGTTCTTCTTCGCGGTGAACCTGACCAAGCTGCCGGTCTCGATCGGCCTGGGCATCGTGCGTCCGGACACTGCGCTGCTGGCGGGGGTGCTGGCGCCGCTGGTGCTGGTCGGCACCTGGATCGGGCGGCTGCTGATCAAGCGCATCCCGCAGCAGACGTTCGAGCGGCTGGTCACGGTCTTCGTGGCGATCGCCGCGCTCTACCTGGTCTTCTTCTAGGCCGCGCGCGTCGCCGCGCACCACCTCCCACTCCACCGGCTTCACTCCTTGCCAACTTGGAGCGCTCCAAGTACAGTGAGTAATGTCTTTACATCTTCACGTCAGCGAGTGTGTGGGAGCGAGGCAGAAATGACGACGATGTTGGCGGCGAGGCAGATCCCCGTCCACGTGGATCGGGAGAGCCCGATACCCCTCTACCACCAGCTCGCGGAGCAGCTGGCCAGCGCGATCCAGGACGGCCTGCTCCAGCCCGGTGACCCGTTCGAGCGGGAGGTGTCGCTGGCCGACCGGCTGGACATGTCCCGTCCCACCGTGCGGCGATCGATCGCCGAGCTCGTCGCCCGCGGACTGCTCGTGCGGCGGCGCGGGGTCGGCACGACCGTTGCGCACGCCGCCGTGCACCGTCGCAACGAGCTGACCAGCCTGTACGACGATCTGGTCGCCAACGGGCGCGAGCCTGCGACCCGGGTGCTGAAGCTGGACTACTCGGAGTACGACAAGCGGGCCGCGCTCGCGCTCGAACTCGACTCCCGGACGCCCCTGGTGTACGTGGAGCGGCTGAGGCTGATCGACGGGAACCCGATCGCGATCCTGAAGAACTGGCTGCCGCCGAGCTGCGGGAACCTCTCCGCCGCCGAGCTGGAGACCGACGGGCTCTACGCCCAGTTGCGGCGCCGTGGCATCGCGCCAGCCGTCGCCCAGCAGACGGTGGGCGGCCGGTCGGCCGTGCCGGAGGAGCGGGCGTTGCTGGGTCTGGGCCGGACCGACCCCGTGCTCACCATGACGCGGCGCGCCCACGACGCCGCGGGCTCGCCGGTCGAGTTCGGTGACCACTGTTATCGCGCCGACCGCTACTCCTTCGAGGTCACGGTCCACGCCCACTGAGCTCCGCTCAGCGCGGCGCCGCTGCGGAGGACGAGCGGATCACCAGCCGGGACGGGATCACGATCTCCTCGATCGGTGCGTCCGGGGCGTCGAGACGGCGCAGGAGAGCCTCGCCGGCCGCCACCCCGACGTCGAAACCACGTTGATCCACTGTAGTCAGGTCCAGGTAGCGGCTGCGAGCGAGCAGCGAGTTGTCGTAGCCGGCCAGGGCGACGTCGGCCGGCACCTCGCGGCCGACCTCGCGCAGCGCGGCGCGCGCGCCGAGGGCCATGGTGTCGTTCGCCGCGAACACCGCGGTCACCTCGGGGAACCGGCGCAGCAGCTCCACGGTGCCCGCGTAGCCACCCTCCTCGTTGGTCTCGTTGCCCTCGCCCGCGTAGCGCGGGGGTTCGCCGGACGCCTCCATCGCCGCCCGGTAGGACTCCAACCGGTGCCGGGCCGAGCCGCCGAGGCCCGTGACGTGGCCGATCCGTCGGTGCCCGAGCGACTGCAGGTGCCGCAGCACTAGGCCCACGCCGAGCGCCTGGTCGCTGGCCACGTGGTCCGCCCCCTCGATCGTGTTCAGCCGGTAGCCCTCGATCACGGTCGGGATCCCCAGCGGCCCGAAGTCATGGCCTGGTTCCGCCGCGACGAGGAGGGCGTCCACCTGGGTGCCCAGGAAGCCGTCGATGGCGTTCTCGACCCGGTGCCCGATCCGGTGGTTCTCCCGGATCGCGACGTGGAAGCCCCGGGGGCTCATGGCCGCACGGATGCCGGCGAGGATCTCGACGAACCAGGGGTTCTCGAAGTCGTCGATGACCATGCCCACGGTGTAGGTGC
Organism: Propionibacteriaceae bacterium; assembly: GCA_020438595.1. The sequence continues at coordinate 5,191 of JAGQUI010000177.1, forward strand.
GGTCCGCGGCGAGGTTCGCTGCTGCCCGGCTCGGCCGGTAGCCGAGTTTCTCGATCGCCGCCTTCACCGCGGCCCGCTTCGGCTCGCTGACCAGCTCCGAGTCGTTCAGCACCAGGGAGACCAGGGACTTGGACACGCCGGCCTCCCGGGCGACGTCGTAGATCGTCGGCCGGGACGGGCGCGGTCTGCTGCTCATCGGTCTCCAGCGGGATTGTGTCACGAATCTTGAGCTTCCTATTGACAGGACATTTTGCCGGTTCTACTGTGGGATCACTTGGAGCGCTCCAAGTGTACATCAAGGAGGATGGAATGGCCCTCGGCGTCGCAGTGATCGGTGCAGGGATGGCGGGCAAGGCCCACATCGCCGCGTACAAGGTGGCCCCGACGCTCTACGAATCGGTACTGCCCGAGTTGCGCTACGTCTCGATCGGCGACGTGAACGCGGAGATCGGCGAGGCGACGGCGAAGCGGTACGGCTTCGAGCGCAGTGACACCGACTGGCGGGCGATCGCCGACGACCCGGACATCGACGTGGTCAGCGTGGTGATCGCGAACAGCCTGCACCTGGAGGTCGTGAAGGGCCTGCTGGAGGCCGGCAAGCACGTGCTGTGCGAGAAGCCGCTCGCGGACACGCTGGAGTCGGCGCGGGAGATGGCACGACTCGCGAAGGAGGCCTCCTCGATCGCGCGGATCGGGCTCACCTTCCGCCGCCAGCCCGGCATCGCCGCGATCAAGCGGTGGATCGAGGACGGGACGCTCGGCAAGGTGAACCACTTCTCCGGCCGCTACTGGTGCGACTACGGCTGCAATCCGAAGGGCCCGATGAGCTGGCGGTTCTCCGGCCCGATGGGTAGCGGCGCGCTGGCCGACA
>JAGQUI010000178.1 GCA_020438595.1 Propionibacteriaceae bacterium
ACCAATGAAACTGAAGGTGACTGTCAACGGGATCGCCTACGACATCGACGTGGAGGTGGAGGAGCAGGAGGCTCCCTCACTCGGCGCGATCGTCATCGGCGGCAGTGGCGCCATTCACACCCCGACGACCGCGTCCGTCCAGGCCGCCTCGGCGAACGCCGTGGTCGCGCCGCTGGCCGGCACGGTGGCCCGGATCCTCGTCGAGAAGGGCACTCCGGTCCAGGCCGGAGAGGGCCTGATCGAGCTCGACTGACTCATTTCGCAGGAGGCCCGTCCCGTCCGGGGCGGGCCTTCTGCGCGTCCCGGCTCCGCCGAGAGGACTTCGATGCGGGTGGTATCACGATCATCGGTTCGTCGTGGAGGCCGTCCGTGAACTGAGGGCAGTCGAGCCAGTCAACCGCACTGCTCTGCCGATCTGCGGATGTTCGTTCGCCGCGTTACAGAGTGACGTTTGTGACCGTGTTCGGGCGGTAACGTCACTCCGAAACCGAACATCCGGATCTGCCGCGATCACGATCCCGGCGCTCTTGGCGGGGGTCTGGCATGCTCTCGCCATGACAGATCCCAGATGGGGCCAACTTGTCGCCGCGCGCAGGTCGCTCAGCGCCGAGTTCGCCGGTCAGGGTGTCGACCACGTCGAGTACGTCGCGGCGTTGCCGGACCCCGAGATCTGTGTCTGGCTCGGCACGACCTCGGACGCCGAGCGGGACCGCCTCGCAACCAGCCACGCGCTACTGGGACAGGTCAAACGTGTGCTCGCCGATGAAGTGGATGGCATTGAGGTGACCGGAGTAACCGTGCAGTCCGACGAGACCGTCAGGCGCGACTTCGAGGGTAGCTGGTTCTACGCACTCCGTTGAGCGACGGGCTCCGCAGGCTCGCCCGACGCAAACCCGGCCGAACCGGTCCGACTGGAACGCGCGCTTCCGCAGGGGTTCCCGGCGCCCGAGCGCGTCTCCATGCCGGATTCGCCCTGGTTGGACATAGGTTGCCCCACATGGCAGGCATCGCGCTGATCGGGTTGGGCCGGATGGGTTCGGGGATGGCGTCCCGGCTGCTGGAGACCGGGCACGACCTGGTCGTGGCGAACCGGACGCCGGAACGCGCCGCCCCGCTGGTGGCGCGTGGCGCCCGGCTCGCGGCCACGCCTGCGGAGGCGGCGGCCGACGCGGACGCCGTGATCGTGATGGTCAGCGACGACGAGGCCTCGCGCGCGGTCTGGCTGGGGCCCGACGGGGTGCTCGCCGGACGCCCGCGTCCGGGAACCCTCGCGATCGAGTGCTCCACGCTGTCCCACGACGGGGTGCTGGAGCTCGCCGACGCCGTCCGCGGCGCCGGGCTTCGCTATGTGGACGCACCCGTGACCGGGCTGCCCGACGCGGCGGCGGCCGGCACGCTCACCCTGCTCGTCGGCGTCGACCCCGCCGACCTCGCGGCGGCGCAGCCCGTCCTTTCCGCGTTGTCGGAGCGGGTGCTGCACTTCGGCGGCGTCGGCACGGGCACCGCCTACAAGCTGATCGTGAACCTGATGGGCGCCGTTCAGATCGCCGGGGCCGCCGAGGGGCTCGCGCTCGCCGAGCGGGCGGGGCTCGACCTGGCCCAGGTGGCGGACGCGATCGCGTCCGGGCAGGCGGCCAGCCCACAGGTGGTGCGGAACAGCCGGCGGATGGCGGCCGCCGACCACGACGAGGTCGTGTTCTCCGGCCGGCTGCGGCGCAAGGATGCCGCCTACGCGATGCGGTTCGCGCGGGACCTCGGGCTCGGGGCGCCCTTCGGCCGGGTCGCGCTGGACGGCCTGGACACCCTGCTCGCGGCCGGTCTCGGCGACGTCAACGAGAGCGCCGTGATCGAGGTCAACTCGGGGCGTGGGGGTCAGGAGTAGGAGCCGCGGAACACCTTGTGCTGGGCCGACTGGGCGACCGGACGGATGGTCAGCCGGTCGATGTTCACGTGCGCCGGACGGGTGGCCATCCAGACGATGGCCTCGCCGACGTCCTCGGCGGTGAGCGGGCCAGGCACCCCCTCGTAGATGGAGTCCGCGCGCGCCTGGTCGCCGCCGTAACGGGTCAGCGAGAACTCCTCGGTGTGCACCATGCCCGGGCAGATCTCGGTGATCCGGACGGGCTGGTCGAAGAACTCCAGGCGCAGCGTGCCGGCGATCATCCGCTCGGCGGCCTTCGCCCCGCAGTAGCCCGCGCCGCCCTCGTACGGCCCGTCCGCGGCGACGGAGGTGACGAACACGATCGCGCCGCGCGCGGCCACCAGCGCGGGCAGCAGGGCCCGGGTGACCTTCTCGGTACCGATCACGTTGACGGCGTACATCCGCTCCCACGCGTCGGTGTCTGCGGCGGCGACCGGCTCCTGGCCGAAGGCGCCGCCGGCGTTGTTGACCAGCACGTCCAGCCTCGGCCCGGCCGCCTCGGCGAGCGCCGCGACGTCCGCGTCCGAGGTGACGTCGCAGGCCAGCGCGCGACCGCCGATCTCGGCGGCGAGGGCCTCGACCCGGTCGGCCCGGCGGGCGGCGCAGATGACCTCGAACCCCTGCGCGGCGAGCAGGCGGGCGGTGGCGGCGCCGATCCCGCTGCTCGCCCCGGTGACGACTGCTACTCCACGATCACTCATGCCCGCGATTCTGCCAGCCCCGAACACGGGGGAGCCGGGGCGGTCACGGGCCGATAGGCTCGGTGGCATGACTGCAACGCTGATCCTGCTCCGCCATGGTGAGAGCGAATGGAACGCCAAGAACCTGTTCACCGGCTGGGTGGACGTCGACATCAACGAGAAGGGCGTCAACGAGGCGAAGAAGGGTGCCGAGTTGTTGAAGTCCGAAGGGCTGCTGCCCGATGTCGTGCACACCTCCGTGCTGCGCCGCGCCATCCACACCGCGAACCTGGCCCTGGACGGCTGTGACCGCCACTGGATCCCGGTGAAGCGGTCCTGGCGGCTGAACGAGCGCCACTACGGCAACCTGCAGGGCAAGAACAAGGCCGAGACCCTCGAGGCGTACGGCGAGGAGAAGTTCATGCTCTGGCGCCGCTCCTACGACACCCCGCCGCCGCCCCTGGACGCGGAGAACACCTACACGCAGTTCGACGACCCGCGCTACGCCTTCCTGCCGTCGGAGGCCCGGCCGCTGACCGAGTGCCTGAAGGACGTCGTGGCCCGGATGCTGCCGTACTGGTACGACGCGATCGTGCCGGACCTGCGCGACGGCAAGGTGGTGATCGTGGTCGCGCACGGCAACTCGCTGCGCGCCCTGGTCAAGCACCTGGACGGCATCAGCGACGCCGACATCGCCGGCCTGAACATCCCGACCGGCATCCCGCTGCTCTACGAGCTCGACGACGACCTGCGTCCGACCGTCCCCGGCGGCCGCTACCTCGACCCGGACGCCGCCGCCGCCGCGATCGAGGCGGTCAAGAACCAGGGCAAGAAGTAATACTCACGCCGAACGCCACCGTTTCGGTCGAGCGCCTCCACCAGAGCGGAGGCCTTCGACGGAAACGGTGGCGTTCAGCGCACGCGGTCAGGCGACCGGCCAGTTCTCGCCCTCGGGCAGCAGGCCGGTGATCACGTAGATCACGCGGGACGCCATCAGCACCGCGTGGTCTGCGATCCGCTCGTAGTAGCGGCCGAGCAGGGCGACGTCGACGGCCGGCTCCACGCCGTAGGCCCAGTCCTGGCCGAGCAGGACCCGGAACTGGCTCTTGCGCAGCTCGTCCATCTCCTCGTCGCTGTCGGCGAGCTTGCCGGCGTCGTGGGCGTTGCGCTCGCGCAGCGACCGGCCGGCGGTCTGCACCATCTCCTCGGCCACCCGGGCCATCAGGGTGAAGTTGGGCACCAGGCCGTCCGGCACGGCGTGCTCGGGGTAGCGCAGCCGGGCGATCTTGGCCACGTGCGCGGCCAGGTCGCCCATCCGGGCGAGGTCCGCGACCATCCGCATCGCCGCGACCACCGTGCGCAGCTCGCCGGCGACCGGCGCCTGCCGGGCCAGCAGCTGGAAGCACCGGTTCTCCAGCTGGTCGTGCAGCTCGTCGATCTTCGCGTCGTCGGTGATCACCTGCTCCGCCGTGGCCAGATCGGCGTCCAGCAGGGCCGTGGTGGCCTCGCGGACGGCGACCTGCACCGCCTCGCTCATCGCCACCAGGTCGGTGACCACACTCTCCAGGCTCTCGTGGTAGTTGTCGCGCATCTGCCTCTTCCGTTCCAGGGGCCGCCATCCATCCGGTCGGCGCTATTGTCCCGCGGACAGGCTAGACAGGCACCCGACTCGCCAACGGGCGGGGCGCCCAACGGCAGGTGAACAGTGGGTGAACCTTCGGCCAAGCGACCCGGACGGATGTGAATTCGGGGCGGCGGGCACCCCACACCTGTCTACACTCCGAGGCATGACGCCCAACGCCCTGGCCCTGCTGGGCCTGGTGTTCGGTGCCGGGCTCGGCGCCCTCGCCGTGTGGCTGGGCGTGCACCGGGCCAACGTCAGGGACGCGAGCCAGGTGATCGCCCGCCAGCAGCTCGGCGAGATCCTCACTCCGCTGCGGGCCGCCGTGGCCGTGGTCACCGACGCGGACGTGGTGCTGGCGGCGTCCTCGTTCGCGAAGGCCTGCGGCCTGGTCCGCGGCTCCAGCCTCGGCCCGTCGGAGGTGCTCGACATGGTCGCCGAGGCCCGGCGCAGCCTGCGTCCGGTCGAACACGAACTGCGGCTGCCGCCCGGACCGGGCAGCCCGGCGGTGCAGCTCACCCTGAAGGTCGTGCCGCTGAGCAACGGCGCTGCCCTGGTGGTGGGGGAGGACCGCTCCGCCGACCTGCGGTTCAGCGAGACCCGCCGGGACTTCGTGGCCAACATCACCCACGAGCTGAAGACCCCGATCGGGGCGATCGGGCTGCTCGCGGAGGCCGCGGACGCCGCTGCCGACGACCCGGACGCCGTGCACGCCTTCCTCGGCAAGCTGAGCAAGGAGAACCGGCGGCTGAACGAACTGGTCTCCCAGATCATCGCGCTGTCCCGGCTGCAGGCCGAGGACCCGATGCTCGCCGCGCACGAGGTGGACGTCACCGGGCTGCTGGAGGCCTCCGTCGCCCGTTGCCGCGAGATCGCCGAGGCGGGCGGGATCAACCTCAGCCTGAGCGCCGAGCCCGGCCTGCGCGTGACCGGGGACGCCGAGGAGCTGGAGACCGCCGTGACCAACCTCGTCCAGAACGCGATCGCCTACTCCGAGCCGGGCGCCCGGGTGGCCGTGACCAGCCGCGTCGGCGGCGGGCGGGTCGAGATCCGGGTCTCCGACAACGGCATCGGGATCAGCGACGCCGACCAGGCCCGCATCTTCGAACGGTTCTACCGGGTCGACGCCGACCGCAGCCGCGCCAGCGGCGGCACTGGCCTGGGACTGTCCATCGTCAAGCACGTCGCCCAGGCCCACGGCGGGGAGGTCGCCGTGTGGAGCAGGCTGGGCCAGGGCTCGACCTTCACACTCCGGCTGCCGGCCAGCCAGGAAGGAGTACCGGTATGACCAGGGTGCTGATCATCGAGGACGAGGAGACCTACCGGGAGACCCTCGGCTTCCTGTTGCAGAAGGAGGGGTTCGAGGTCAGCCTCGCGCCCGACGGTGCGGCCGGCCTGGCCACGTACGACCGCCAAGGCGCCGACATCGTGCTGCTCGACCTGATGATGCCCGGCCTGCCCGGGACGGAGGTGTGCCGCCAGCTCCGGGCCCGCGGCAGCGTCCCGATCATCATGGTCACGGCCCGGGACACCGAGATCGACAAGGTGGTGGGGCTGGAACTCGGCGCGGACGACTACGTCACCAAGCCGTTCAGCCACCGCGAGCTGGTGGCCCGGATCCGGGCGGTGCTGCGCCGCGGCCAGGACGTGGACCTGATCACCGACGTGGTCGAGGCGGGCGGCGTCCGGATGGACGTGGAGCGGCACGAGACCAGCGTCCGCGGGGAGACTGTGCAGCTGGCCCTGAAGGAGTTCGAGCTGCTCGAGCTGCTGCTGCGCAACTCCGGGCGGGTGCTCACCCGCGGCCAGCTGATCGACCGGGTCTGGGGCCCG
>JAGQUI010000179.1 GCA_020438595.1 Propionibacteriaceae bacterium
GACCCCCACGGCGCGGCCAGGGAGTACGCCGCCGGGATCCGGTTCACCGAGCCCAACCACGCCGTCGCAGGGGTCGAGCCGCCGGGCCCGGACGAGGTGCGTCGCGTCGCGGACGAGATCCTGCGCGGCGTGTTCGACGGCGACTTCGCGGTTGCCCTTGAACGTGCGGCCGCGTTCTGCCACGTGGTCGCATCCGGGCGCGCGGACGTCACTGGCGGCCACCGCGCCATCCTCCAGGCCGGACGCCTGCAGGAGATGGCGGCGGACCTGTCCGCGTCCGCCAGGCTGTGGCGGGACGGCCGGCTGGTCTGAGCCTGAACGCCGCGCTCCGGTTGGTCCAGCTTGTCGAGGCCCGCGAACCGAGGGGGACGGTTCTTGTGAACCGGAAGGGAACCGTCCCCGTGAACCGAGGGGGACGGTTCTTGCGAACCGGAACGGAACCGTCCCCGAGAGGCGGAGGCTTGGTTCCGGGGCCGGGTGGGCCTATCCTGCAGCAGACGTCGGGCCGCGGTAGCCCCGGGCTCCAACTTCCGCCGCTTCGAGCGGCCACGCGCCGAGAGGCGCTCCCGGCCCGACGTCACCACCCGGCGCTTCGGGACGCTCGCCGCGCCCGCTCCCCGTAGAGCGGAAGAAGCGTCCGCAACCGTTGACGCGACCACTCGACCGGCCTAGCGTCGGTAGTGGGGGCGATGTCGATGCGGACCGTTCGTCAACCCGCAGTCGCGGGACGCTTCTATCCCGGGCGCGCCCACGACCTGCAGCACAGCGTGGACGGACTGCTCGCCGGTGCCCGTGCGGCCACGACCCCCCTCGACGAGTGCCCCAAAGCCCTGATCGTCCCGCACGCCGGGTACGTCTACTCCGGCCCGACCGCAGCCCTCGGCTACGCGCTGCTGGATCCGTTCGCCGCGTCCATCCGCCGGGTCGTTCTGCTCGGCCCGGCCCACCACGTGTGGATCACCGGCCTGGGCCTGTCCGACGCGGACGCGTTCGCCACACCGCTCGGCGAGGTCCCGATCGACCGGACGACCGCCGACCGCCTGGGCGCCCTGCCACCGGTGGTCCACTCCGACCCGGCGCACGCCCCCGAGCACTCGCTGGAGGTGCAGCTGCCGTTCCTGCAGACCGTGCTCGGCGAGTTCTCCCTGGTCCCCCTCGTCGTCGGGGACGCGGAGCCCGAGTCCGTCGCGGCCGTGCTCGACGAGGCCTGGGGCGGCCCCGAGACGCTACTGCTGATCAGCTCCGACCTGTCCCACTACCTGCCCTACGACCAGGCCCGCAGGACCGACGCCGACACCATCGGCCGGATTCTCGCGCTCTCCTGGCCGCTCCCCGACCGCAGCGCGTGCGGCGCCCGCGGCATCAACGGCATGCTGCTGGCCGCCCGCGACCACGGGCTCGCGCCGACGCTCGTCGACGCGCGCAACTCCGGCGACACCGCCGGCGACAAGGCACGGGTGGTCGGCTACGCCACCGTGTCGTTCACGACCCACCCGGGTTCCACCTCAGGAGGTGACCACGATGACTGACCTCGACTCGCGGACCGACGCCCACCTGGCCCCGGCCCACCCCGGCCCGGCGGCCGTGCGCGAGCAACCGGCCGCGGCACCCGTGCGTCCCGAGGACGACCCGTCGGCCGGCCCGGTGCTGCTCGGCCTCGCCCGCACCGCGATCGCCGCCCGCCGGTCGGTCAGCGAGCCGCCGGACGCCCCGGGCTGGCTCCACGAGCTCGGCGCCACCTTCGTCACCCTGACCCAGGACGCGCGGCTGCGCGGCTGCATCGGTTCGGTGCAGGCGCACCGGCGGCTCGGGGAGGACGTGATGCGCAACGCCTGTTCGGCCGCGTTCCACGACCCGCGGTTCCCCCCGCTGCCCGCGCAGGAGCTGCCGACCGTCCGGATCGAGGTGTCGCTGCTCTCGGCGACCGAGCCGATCCCCGCCGCGTCCAGGGACGAGCTGCTGGAGAACCTGGAGCCGGGCGTTGACGGCCTGGTCCTGGCCTGGCACGGCCACCGCGGCACGTTCCTGCCCCAGGTGTGGCAACAGCTGCCCGACCCGCACGACTTCGTCGAACACCTGCTGCACAAGGCCGGGCTGCCCGTGGTGTTCTGGAGCGAGGACGTGGTCGCGCACCGCTTCGGCGTCACCGCCTGGCACGAGCCGGACGAGTTGCCGCTGGCGCACACATGACCGCAACGGCGGCCCTGCACCCGGCCCGCTGGTGGCATCGGCTCGACGACGGCCGGATCCAGTGTGACCTGTGCCCGCAGGAGTGCAAGCTGCGCGACCACCAGCGCGGGGCGTGCTTCGTCCGGCGCCGGGAGGGCGGGCAACTCGTCCTGACCACGTACGGGCTCGCGTCCGGCTTCTGCATCGACCCGATCGAGAAGAAGCCGCTGGCCCACTACTACCCGGGCAGCAGCGTGCTGTCGTTCGGCACGGTGGGCTGCAACCTCGCCTGCAAGTTCTGCCAGAACTGGGACATCAGCACCTCCCGCGACATTGAGCGGCTGCAGGACGAGGCGTCCCCGGAGGCGATCGCGAAGGCGGCGAAGCAGCTGGGGTGCGCGAGCGTGGCGTTCACCTACAACGACCCGGTGGTGTTCGCCGAGTTCGCGATCGACGTGGCGGACGCCTGCCACGACCTCGGCCTACGGACGGTCGCGGTCACCGCCGGGTACGTGCACGACGAACCGCGCCGCGAACTGTTCGCGCACATGGACGCGGCGAACGTCGACCTGAAGGCGTTCACCGACGACTTCTACGCCAAGATCACGCGGTCGCACCTGCAGCCCGTCCTGGACACGCTGTCCTACCTCGCCCACGAGACGTCGGTGTGGTTCGAGGTGACCACGCTGCTGATTCCCGGCCACAACGACTCCGACGCCGAGGTGGCCGAGCTCGCCGGGTGGGTGGCCACCGAACTCGGGGTGGATGTGCCGCTGCACTTCTCCGCCTTCCACCCGGACCACCACATGCGGGACGTGCCGCCGACCCCGCCCGCCACCCTGCGCCGGGCCCGGCGGATCGCGATGGACGCCGGCCTGCGTTACGTCTACGGCGGCAATGTGCACGACATCGAGGGAGACACCACCTGGTGCCCCGGCTGCGGCGCTGCGCTGATCACCCGCGACTGGTACCGGATCCTCGACTACCGGCTCACCCCGGACGCCCGCTGCCCGCAGTGCGGGTTCGCCGTCGCCGGCCACTTCGCCGCATCCGCCGGTGACTTCGGCCCGCACCGGATCCCGGTCCGGATCGCCGACTTCTGACCCTCACCCCGCCGAGTTGTCAGAATCTCCTGCGCCTATAGCCGCACGAGATTCTGACAACTCGGCAGCGGGGGTCACATGGTGGTGGCGATCAGGTAGGTCAGGTAGGCCACGTAGCCGGTGACGAACAGGCCGCCCTCGAGCCGGGAGACGACGCGGCCGGTGATGAACACGGGAATGCAGACCAGGGCGACCAGCACCATCACCGGCAGGCCGAACGTGAGCAGGCTCGGGTCGAGCAGCACCGGCTCGTGCGCGAACAGCAGCGAGGTGCCCAGGATCGCGGTGAGGTTGAACGTGCTCGACCCGATCAGGTTGCCGATCGCGATGTCGGGGTCCCCACGGACGGTGGCGACCACGGTGGTGGCCAGTTCGGGGGCGCTGGTGCCGAGCGCGATGATCGTGAGGCCGATCAGCGAGTCGGGGACGCCGAGCGAGGAGGCCAGGTCGACCGAGCCGCGCACGAGCCACTCGGCGCCGACCACCACCAGCGCGATGCCCCCCACCACCAGCAGCAGCCGCAGGACCGGATCAGCGATCCGGTGCCGGGGACGATCGTGGGGGAACTCGGCCTCGTACTCGGCCACCACCTGGGGAGGCTCCCGGCGCGCGGTCCGGATCAGCAGCACGACGTAGACCACCGCCGATAGCGCCAGCAGCACGCCGTCCATCACGGTGAGCTCGCCATCGAGGCTGAGCACCAGCAGCAGCACCGAGGCGAAGGCCATGCCGGGCAGGTCGATCCGGATGGTCTGCCGGTGGATGGCGAGCGGCCGGATCGCGGCGGACAGACCGAGGATCAGCAGCAGGTTGGCCACGTTCGTGCCGGCGATGTTGCCGACCGCGAGCGAGCCGGCCCCGGTGCGGACGGCGTCGATACCGACCGCGAGTTCGGGCGCGCTGGTGCCGATCGAGACGATGGTCAGCCCGACCAGGATGGACGGGACGCCGAGCCGGGCGGCGAGCTTCGAACCGTGCCGCACGATCAACTCGGCGCCGACCACCAGCCCAGCCAGTCCCAGGAGGATCCAGATGGCGGCCGGCATGGCTTCAGCCTATTGGAGGATCGGCCGGCGAGCCTGGTCGGCCGGTTCCGATGAACCCGCCCGACGTGGCTACAGCAGGGCGAGCAGCGCGTCCGGGTTGTGCCGGTAGCGCTCCAGGCTCTGCTCGCCGGAGCTGAGCGCCTCGAGGGTGTCGGTGAGCACGGCGTTCACCGGGGTGGGCACGCCGTGCTCAGCCCCGTAGCGGACGACCGCCCCGTTGAGGTAGCGCACCTCGGTGCGGCCGCGCCCGGAGTGCAGGTCGATGTGGAAGGACGGCATCTTCTCGCCGCGACTGCCGCCGAGGATCCTCGCGAGGGCGGGCCTGGCGACCAGCCGGGGCAGCCGGGACGCGCCGAACGCGAGCGCCTTCACGGGGGTGCCGGGCAGGTCGACCGGCTTGTGCCCGAGGGCGGCCATCACGGCGAGGCACTCGCGCAGCACGGCGATCTCGATGTCGTAGGTGCGGGCGTCGGCGAACAGGGCGCCGACCGGCTCGTCCAGGATCGCCGAGGTCGCGTTGCCGATCAGGTTGGTGAGCAGCTTCGACCACTTCATCGGCCCGGGAGCAGGGTAGCCGACGCCGTTCAGCTTCGCGTTGTTGAGGGCGCCGACGAGGCGGCGCCCGAGCGGGTGGTCGAGGGCGATGCCGATGCCGCGGCGCTTCTCCTCGACGACCTGACCGGTGCCCGGCTTGCCGACGGCGGTGGTGACGGTGCCGGTGACGACCCGGTTCGCGCCCAGCTTCGCGGCGATCACGGGCTCGTTGTCGACGCCGTTCTGCAGCGACAGCACGGGCGGCACGGGGGCGCCGGTGGCGAGCAGCCCGTCCAGGGCGGAGGCGGTGTCGAACGACTTCAGCGCGAACACGCACACGTCGTAGGGACCGGCGTCGAGCGCCTCGGCGGCGGAGTCGAAGAGGGCGAAGTCGCGAACGGCGACGGTGTGGTCGTCCCGGGTCAGCCGCAGTCCCTGCGTCCGGATGGCCGCGGCGGCGTCAGGCTGTTCGATGAAGGTGACCCGATGCCCGGCGGCGGCCAGCGAGCCGCCGACGTAGGTCCCGATCGCGCCGGCGCCGAGGAACAGCAGGCGAAGGTCAGGCACTCTGCTCGGCTTCGAGCCGATCGAGGATCCAGGCGCGGACGAGGGTGGACGCGGGCAGGTGCTTCGCGTCCGCGATCTTCTGGATCGCGTTGCTCTCCTGCGGGCTGAGCCGGACGGAGTAGACGAGGGTGCGACGCTGCGGAGGGTTCATGTAGTACAGAGTAATACCTGCGGACCCGAAAAGGAACCGTCCCCGCTTCCCGTCGGCGGGAAACGTGGACGGTTCTCATTCCGCGTCGGCCGCGCGCCAGGCGGAACCCAGCACCACGAACGCCGAGCCCGCTCCGGCGGCGGCGAGCGCCTCGTCGCTGGCCAGGCCGCGGGCGAGCGCCGCGTGGTAGTCCGCCATCACCTGGGCGGTCTCGTCGTCGGGGACGGGGGCCACCGCGGCCACCACCGAGCCGACGCCGAGGGAGAGCAGCGTGTGGGCCAGCCCGAGCGGCTCGTCGCCCGGACGCACCTGGGACGTGCCCACGTCGCAGGACGACAGCACCACGTGCCCGGCCCGCACCTCTCCGGTGGGCAATTCGTGGGCGAACACGTCGCCGTCGGCCATCCGCAGCGAGGAGAACAGCGGGCTGGCCGGCTGGTGGACGCCATGCGCTGCGACG
>JAGQUI010000017.1 GCA_020438595.1 Propionibacteriaceae bacterium
TCACCGATGGTCACCTCCGCCAGTGGCCCGCCCGGGGCGGCCACGACCTCCTCCATGCCGAACGCCATCCCGCCCCGGTTCAGGGCCGCGTCGATGAACTCGACCACGCCCGGCTTGAGCGCCAGGTTCACGATTCGCCTGCCGGCCATCGTGTAGGGCGACACGGCACGATCCGCGCCCGCCTGGATCAGCTTCGAGATCACGTTCTCGGCACCGGCGCGGCCGACGATGAACAGGCCGGGGTTCATCGACCGGGCGGTGAGCGTGACGTACACGTTCTCCGCGTCCGAGTCGATCGCGCTGACCAGTCCCCGCGCCCGCTCGACGCCGGCCTGCCGCAGCACCTCGTCGGTCGCTCCGTCGCCGTGCACGACCAGGTAGCCGGCGTCCTCCGCGCGCTGCAGGGAGTCCTCGCGGATGTCGATCACCACCACGTCCTGGCCGTCCCCCACCAGTTCCTGGGCCACCATCGAGCCCACCCGTCCGAAGCCGCAGACCACGTAGTGCCCGTGGAGCGCCTCGATCATCCGGCTCATCCGCTTCGCCTTCCTTCTGCCGCTCGCCACGTCGGTGATCACGTTCTCGGCCACCACCCCGACCGTGCCGAAGATCACGCCGATGGACGACAGGGCCATCACCATGGTCCAGACCCGGCCGGGCCAGTCGAGTTCGTGGACCTCGCGGAAGCCCACCGTGGTCATCGTGGTCACGGCCATGTAGATGCCGTCGAGGAAGTTCCAGCCCTCGATCACGACGTAGCCCACGGCACCGATGACCGCGAGGGCGAGCACGCCGAGGATCCAGCCGATCACCGGACGGCTGGTCCTCGTGCCGGCGCTGGAGCGAAGCAGGCTCACGGCGGCATCCTAGGGGCGAGCGTCCGGGGGGAGATGACGAATTCGGGGTGGGCGGTCAGGGAGTGAGCCCTGCGGCGAGGACGTCCGCGAGCCCGCCGGTGTCGCCGGCGACGGTGAGGCTCGGATCGGCGGCGTCGAGGCGTCCCCAGGCCAGCAGGGCGAGGCTGCGGACGGGGCCGGTCACGACCACCTCCGGCGCGTCCGGGGAGCCGGCCAGGACGAAGGCGGCCGGCGCGTCCGTCGCGACCAACCGGACGCGGGTCGTAGGCGGCCCGATCCGGCCGAGGCGGAGCTGCCTAGGGTGCATCACCGTGACCACCTCGTCGAGGCAGTCGTGCCACGCCTGCGTGCCCGTCTCGAACCACAGCCCGCCCGCCGAGCGCAGGTCCCACAGGTGCACCAGCGTCTCCAGGGCCTGCCTGCGGTGCCAGAACCGCACCGTCCCCGTCCACTCCCCCGCGGGCGCCGGGTCGTCCAGCAGCGTCTGGGTGGTCGCGTCCGGGTCGAGCGCGGCGAGGGTCTCGCGCAGCCCGGCCGCCTCCCGGGCGTAGCCGGCGCGGAGGTCGAAACCGTCGGTGGGAATCCGCACGGCGGGACGCTGCGCGGCGACGCCGCCCGCCCAGCGGTGGATCCACGCGAGGTGGTGGACCAGGTCGCGGACGCGCCAGTCGCCGCAGGACGGCACCGGGGCGTCCGGAGCGACGAGGTCGATGCTCGCCTCGAACTCGTCCTGGTAGCGGCGCAGTGCCGCGAGCTCGTCGACCTCCGGTCGCTGGCGGCTCATGCTAGGCGCCCGTGGTGGTGTCCGGGGCGCAGCCGCAGGACTGCCGGACCACGAGCGTCGTGGCGAAGGCTCGCGTGGCCAGCGGGTTGCCGAGCACTGCGGCGACCGCAGCCTCGGCCATCGCAGCCATCGGAACGCCCGCGGTGGTCAGCGACGGCACCGTGAACGCCGCCTCGGGCGAGCCGTCGAAGGAGGCGACGGCGATCCGGGCGGGAACGGCGACGCCGGCCTCGTGCAGGCCCGCGATCAGGCCGATGGCCTGCTGGTCGGCGGAGACGAAGACCGCGTCCGCAGCCGGGTAGCGGGCGAGCAGCTGGCCGGCGGCCTCGCGTCCACCAGCGGCCCCCCAGTACACCCGCACGATCTGGTCCGCGGGCAGCCCCCGCGCCTCGAGCGCGTCGCGCCAGCCGCGTTCGCGGTCGTCCCTCGGCTCGTCCGGGCGGTCGGGATGGTCCGAGCCGATCACGAGCGCCACGCTCCGACACCCGTGCACGTCCACGAGATGGTGCACCGCCGACCGGGCGCCGCCGTAGTAGTCCGGCCAGATCGCCTGGCGGTCGGTCTGGGAGGCGAGGCTCATCCGCACCATCGGGACGCGGCTGCGGACGGCGATCGCCAGCGCCTCCGGCTCAGGGATGGTGGCGGTGATGATCCCCGTGACCAAATGGCCGGCGAGCGTCTCGACCAACGGCTCGATGTGCGCGGTGACGCCCTGGGTGAGGACGAGGTTCATCCCCTCCCGCCGCGCGACGACCTCGACCGCCTGCGCCAGCGCGGCGAAGTAGGGGTTGCGGAGGTCGGGCACGATCAGGCCGAGCAGGTCCGAGCGGCCGGTGATCAGGGAGCGCGCAGCGGCGTTCGGACGGTAACCGAGCTTGTCGATCGCCGCCTGTACCCGTGCGCGGGTGGCCTCCGCGACCGGCCGCGGTCCGCCATTGACGACGTAGCTGACCACAGCCGAACTGACCCCGGCGAGCCGGGCCACATCGTCGCGCGTGGCGTCCCTCGGACGACGCGGATCGGTGTCGGACATCCACCCCCCCGGACTCGTGTCCGGCCAGCCTACGGCGGGTACGGGGCAGGGTGGTCACGTCCCGCCGGGAGAGGGCTGCCGTTCCCCCCTGCGCGCATGGCTGGTGCAGCCAGCCGTGCGGCCGGCGCACCGGTCCTGTGATCAGTCGACCGCTTCGACCAGGTAGAGCACGACGTGGTCCGGGTGCATCGGCGCCTCCATCAGACCGGTGCTGGCCAGCACCGAGCCGGGAAGCACGACCCCGGGCCCGTCGTCGGTCACAGCGAGCCGGGGCCCGACGCCGGCCGTCAGGTCGGCGGTGTCGTGGCTGAGGTCGCGCTCGATCCCCCACCACTTCGGCGGCTGGATGCCCGACGGCGCCTGCCCGACGAGCGCGGGGGTGACCCGGTAGCGGCGCTCGGCGTCCAGCCCCGGCAGGCGGAGCCGGCCGAGCAGGCTGGTGGTGTGCGCGGCCACGGCGGCGAAGGAGTAGATCGCCCGGGACCGGTCGGGCGCGACCACCCCGGATGCCAGCAGGGAGTCGTCGGGGAAGTCGATCCGGACGAGGTCGCCGGCGAGCAGCAGGTCGCGGTGGGTCCTGTAGAAGGCGATCCAGTCGGCGAGCTCGGCGAGCTCGGCTTCGCTGGCCCTGCGCAGGTCCCACTCGATGCCGAGGTGGCCGAAGATCGCGGTGGCCGCGCGGAAGTTGAGGTCGTGGCTGCGTCCTGTGGTGTGCGAGGTGCCGGACGCGATGTGGGAGCCGAGCAACTCGGGCGGCAGGATCTGGCCGGTCCAGCGCAGCATGTGCTGGCGCTCGAGCGGATCGATGCAGTCCGACACCCAGATCCGGTCGGTGTGCTGCAGGATGCCGAGGTCGACGCGGGCGCCGCCGGAGGAGCAGGATTCGATCTCCAGACCCGGGTGGGCCGCCTTCAACTCGTCCATCAGCCGGTAGGTGGCCAGGGTCTGGGCGTGCACGCCGGGGCGTCCGTCGGGCTGGGTGCCGGCGTCGATCAGGTCGCGATTGTGGTCCCACTTGATGTAGCTGATCGCGTACTCGTCGAGGATCGCCATCATCTGGTCGCGGACGTGGGCGTAGCACTCATCGATGCCGAGGTTGAGCACCTGCTGGTGCCGCGAGGGCACGGGCGTGCGCCCGCCGGTCGCCATCACCCACTCGGGGTGCGCGCGGGCGACGTCGGAGTCGGGGTTCACCATCTCCGGCTCGAACCACAGCCCGAACTGCATGCCGAGTTCGGTGACACGGTCGACCAGGGGGTGCAGGCCGTCCGGCCAGACGTCGGGGCTGACCACCCAGTCGCCGAGGCCGGAGAAGTCGTCGCGCCGGGCACCGAACCAGCCGTCGTCCAGGACGTAGCGCTCCACGCCGACGGCGGCGGCCTTCTCCGCCAGTTCCAGCAGCGGCTGCAGCGAGTGGTCGAAGTAGACGGCCTCCCACACGTTGATCGTCACCGGCCGCTCGGCCGACGGGTGCTGCGGACGTGAGCGCAGGTAGCGGTGGAAGCGACGCGCCACCTCGTCCAGGCCGGCGCCGTAGGAGCCGTAGAGCCAGGGACTGGTGTACGACTCGCCCGGGGCGAGGACCACTTCGCCGGGCAGGAGCAGCTCGCCGCCGCCGACCACCTGCTCGCCGGTGAAGCTGCGTTCGGCGTAGTGGGTGTGGTTGCCGCTCCACCCGACATGGACGCCCCACACCTCACCGTGGCCGAAGCCGAAGCCGGCCGTGCCCGCGTGCAGGACGGTCGCCGCGTCCGCGCCGGTGCGGCCCTTGCGTCCTTCACGGACGTGGGTCCCGACGGTCAGGGCCCGGCGCTGCGGCGCACGCTCCTTGCCCCAGCGGCCCGCGAAGTCGAGCAGCTCGGACGCGACGGCGGGCACCGGGTAGGCCAGCACGAGGTCGTCGACCTGGTAGTCCACGGTGCCCGCGTTGGCCAGCCTGGCCCGGCTGCGCAGCAGCCCGCCGGCGGTCAGCTCGATCGTCAGGGTGAGGCCGAGTCCGGCCACGTCATCGCTCGCCGTGACCTCGACCACGGCCGTGGTGCTGACGAGGGCCGGCTGCGCCGCCTGGGCGGCGACCTCCACGCCGTCCACCCGCAGCGAGGTGGTGGCGAAGCGCGGCGACCAGTCCCGGCCGGCCCGCGACCCGCTCAGTCCCGGCCGGCCGACCCAACCGGTGTGGTGTTCGGGCAGGATCGCCACCCGCACCGGCTCGTCGACGTTGTTGATCGCGATCGGCTGCACTCCGCCCAGGGCGAGCGCGGCAACATCCTCGCCGGAAAGCTCGCCGAGGTCCGCGCCCCAGTGCAGGATCGCGGGCAGGCGGCCCCCGGTCACGTCGAGCACGACGCACACCCCTTCGGCGCGCATCACCACGTAGGCGTTCACGGGCTCAGTCATGGGCGGTTCCTCCGGTCGGGTCGGGATCGCGGGTGATCACGTCGACCCGCGTCGGTTCGATGTCGCTGGCCACGCACCCACAGGACGCGCGCCGGACCAGTTCGGTCTGGAACTGGCGGTGGACGCCACGGGCCGGTGCCGGCTCGTCCAGCAGTGCGAGCGCCGCTTCGGCGAGTTCCGGGAGCGGCTGCCGGGCGACCGTCAGGGACGGCCACGCGAACTCGGACTCCTTGGTGCCGTCGAACGACACCACGGCCACATCCTCGGGAATCCGGACGCCACGCTCGTGCAGGGCGCGGAGCAGCCCGATCGCCTGCTGGTCGTTGCTGGCGAACACGGCGTCGAGGGTGGGGTCCTGGTCGAGCAGGGCCGCCGCCCCCGCGTAGCCCCCCTCGCGACTCCAGGGCACCCGCACGATGGCGCCGTCGGTCAGCCCCGCCGCGCGTAGCGCCCGCCGCCAGCCGCGCTCACGTGGATCGGGGTCGCCGAAGCCGCCGTCGCCGATGACCATGCCGATCCGGCGACGACCGTGTTCGAGCAGGTGGTTGACCAGCATCTCGGCCGCCCCGCCCGCGTCCGACCCGACGGTCCGACGACCCGGAACCGGACCCGGGCAGTCGATCAGCACGGTGGGGATTTCGGCCGACTGGAACACCCGGCTGCGGTCGAAGCGGGCGAAGGCGCTGGCGAACAGCAGCCCGTCCACCTGTCGGGCGACCAGGTCCTCGACGATCACGGTCTCGGCCTGCTCGTCCTGGTAGGAGTCCGCGATCAGGATCCGCTTGCCCTGCCGCGCGGCGGCCTTGACGAGCTCGGCGGTGTACTCCACGAAGTAGGGGTTGAGCCCGTCGGCCACGACGAGCCCGAGCAGCTCGGTGGTGCCCCTGCGCAGCGCCCTTGCGCTCGCGTTCGGACGGTAGCCGAGCAGATTCATCGCCTCCCGGACGCGTTCCGCGGTGGCCGCAGCGACGGGGCGGGGGCCGTTGTTCACCACGTAGCTGACCACCGCTGTGCTCACCCCGGCGAGCCTGGCCACGTCCGCCCGCGTCGCGGGCGCACGCCGCCCCGCGTCCCGCTCTGCGGGAGGGGTCTGGGGCTGGGCGGGCACGGCACTCCTTCGTCTTCGAGGACGGTGACTCTACACCAATAGATAGAAGGCTCTCACTCACATATCCCGTTATGCAAGCGTGATCTGCGATCTTCTGGAACCTCTTGCGCAACTCGACTCTACACGTGTAGCTTTTTCGTCATCGACCGCAGACTCCACCTGCTGGCAGGCAGGCAGAAGTCCCAACGAGGGGAAACGTGGTGAGTACGAACGCAGCACGGCCGGTAGCTCCGAAGACCCGGGTGAAGGCCTCGACGAGCCGTACTTCCGGTGGCCGCAGCGAGCTGCGCGCGGCACTGGTCTTCATCCTGCCGGCGCTGGTCGGCTTCGTGGTGTTCTACCTGGTGCCGACGATCCGGGGCTTCTACTTCTCGATGACGCAGTACAACATCCTGGGTACGCCGAAGTGGATCGGCTTCGAGAACTTCGCCAGGATCCCGAACGACCCGCTGTTCTGGAACGCGCTGCAGGTGACCATCGAGTACGTCCTGCTCAACATCGGCTTCCAGACGGTGATCGCGCTCCTGCTCGCCGTGCTGATGCAACGGCTGACCCGCTCGACCGTACTGCGGGGCACCTTGCTGCTGCCGTGGCTGATCTCGAACGTGATCGCCGCGATCGTCTGGTTCTGGCTGCTGGACTACCAGATCGGCATCGTGAACCAGTTCCTGGAGTGGACGGGACTGAACCGGATCGCCTTCTTCGGTGACGAGGCGTGGGCCATCCCCACGATCGCCTTCGTGAACGTGTGGCGCCACATGGGCTACACCGCGTTGCTGATCTTCGCCGGCCTGCAGACCATCCCGAAGTACGTCTACGAGGCCGCGTCCATCGACGGCAGCTCGGAGTGGTCGTCGTTCTGGCGGATGACGCTGCCGCTGCTGCGTCCGGTGCTCGCGATGATCCTGGTGATCACGGTGACCGGCTCGTTCCAGGTCTTCGACACCGTCGCGGTGACCACTCGGGGTGGCCCCGTGAACGTCACCCGTGTGTACCAGTACTACATCTACCAGAAGGCCTTCGGCGAAGGGCAGTTCGGTTACGCCAGTGCCCTCTCGGTGATCCTGTTCATCATCCTGGGCGTCATGGCCGCCCTCCAGCTCCGCCTGCTCCGCGCCGGCGAATCCGACCTCGCGTAAGGAGAACGGACATGGCAACCATCGAAGCCCGCGCCGTCGCCGACGCCGAGACCAAGCAGCGCCGCCGCCGGTTCTCCCCGGGCCGCATCGCCGCCTGGGCGGTGATGATCGCGTTCCTGATCCTCACCCTGTTCCCGTTCTACTGGATGCTGCGCACCGCGTTCTCGACCACGCGCTCGCTGCCCTCCGACCCGAACTCGCTGCTCCCGGTCGACTTCACCTGGGGCGCCTTCGAACGCGTCCTCGGCCTCGGAACGAAGGAGCAGGCGATCGCCGAGGGCGGCTCGGGCGCGTCCGTGAACTTCTGGCTGTACCTGCGCAACTCGGTCATCTACGCAGGCGCCGTGACGCTCGGCCAGGTTTTCTTCTGCGCCATGGCCGCCTACGCCTTCGCCCGGCTGCGCTGGCCGGGACGCAACGTCGTGTTCGGGATCTTCCTCGGCGCCCTGCTGGTGCCGCCGATCTTCACCAGCCTGCCGAACTTCGTCCTGATCAAGAACCTGGGCCTGCTGAACACCTTCCCCGGCATGATCCTGCCCACGTTCCTGATGACCCCGTTCGCGATCTTCTTCCTGCGCCAGTTCTTCCTCGGCATCAGCCGGGAGATCGAGGAGTCCGCCGCGCTCGACGGTGCCGGGCCCTGGCGGACGTTCTTCCGGATCATCCTGCCGATGAGTACCGCCCCGGTGACCACACTGGCGATCCTGACCTTCATCCAGACCTGGAACGACTACTTCTGGCCGCTGCTGGTCGGCAACACCGATCAGACCAAGGTGCTCACGGTCGCCCTGGGGGTGTTCCGGTCCCA
The DNA here is from genome assembly GCA_020438595.1 of Propionibacteriaceae bacterium. Next base: position 8,127 of record JAGQUI010000017.1, read on the forward strand.
GACACCGGCCGGCTCCCCCGACTGGGCCGGCCTGATGGCCGCCACGCTCCTGACCGCGGCCCCGGTCCTGCTCCTGTTCTTCGCGTTCGCCCGGAAGATCATCGACTCGATCGGCTACTCCGGCGTGAAATAGCCCACCGCCACCACAGAGTTTCCGCGGGCCCGGGAGGCACCCCGGGCCCGCGGGAGGAACGACCCAACCACCACTCCATCGCCCAACGAAAGGTTTCTCATGTCCAGATTCACCAGGCGCAAGGCGGGCGCGGCCATCGCGGCGCTCGCAGCGCTCACCCTCTCACTGACCGCCTGCTCGGGCGAATCCACGTCGGGCGGCTCGGCGGGCGGCGACGCGTCCGGCGAGATCAGCTACTGGCTGTGGGACAGCAACCAGCAGCCCGTTTACCAGCAGTGCGCGGACGCCTTCCACACCGCCAACCCGGACATCACGGTCAAGATCACCCAGTACAGCTGGGACGACTACTGGACCAACGTGACCAACGGCTTCGTGGCCGGCACCGCTCCGGACGTGTTCACCGACCACCTGTCGAAGTACCCCGAGTTCGTCACCCAGGGCCAGCTCGAGCCGCTGGACGACTACCTGTCCGCGGACGGTGTGCAGACCGACATCTACCAGCCCGGTCTGGCCGACCTCTGGGTGGGCCAGGACGGCAAGCGCTACGGACTGCCGAAGGACTTCGACACCGTCGCGATCTTCTACAACAAGCAACTGCTCTCCGACGCGAAGGTGAACGAGGCCGACCTGGCGAACCTCACCTGGAACCCGACCGACGGCGGTACCTACGAGAAGATGATCGCCCACCTCACCGTCGACAAGAACGGCAAGCGGGGCGATGAGGCCGGCTTCGACAAGACCAAGGTCAAGGTCTACGGCCTCGGCCTGGACGGCGGCTCCGGCGGCGGCAACGGCCAGACCCAGTGGAGCATGTACACCGGCACCACCGGCTGGGACTTCACCGACAAGAACCCGTGGGGCACCCACTACAACTACGACGCCCCCGAGTTCCAGAACACCATGACCTGGATGCGCTCGCTGATCGAGAAGGGCTACATGCCCAGCATCGAGTCGATCACCGGGCAGAGCTCCGCGGACCTCTTCGGCGCCGGCAAGTACGCCATGATCACCAACGGCTCGTGGATGATCAACCAGATGTTCGGCTACAAGGGCGTCGAGACCGGTCTGGCCCCGACCCCGACCGGCCCCAACGGCAAGCGCTCCAGCATGTACAACGGCCTCGCCGACTCGATCTGGGTGGGCTCGCAGCACAAGGCGGCCGCCGCCAAGTGGGTCGAGTACCTCGGCTCCGCAGCGTGCCAGGACATCGTCGGCAAGTCCGGCGTGGTCTTCCCGGCCATCCCCAGCGGCACCGACCTCGCCGGTGAGGCCTTCGCGGCCAAGGACATCGACGTGAACTCCTCCTTCCTGGTGCACATCACCGACGGCACGACGTTCCTGTTCCCGATCACCGACCACGCCTCGCAGGTCACCGGCATCATGCAGCCCGCGGTCGACGCGGTGTTCACCGGCAAGGAGCCGGCCAGCTCCCTGACGGCCGCGAACGACCAGGTGAACGCCCTGTTCGCCGGGTAGCCTTCGCACCACCCACGGATGGGCCGGGCAGCCCTGCAGGCCCGGCCCATCCACCAATTCCGGATCACCGCCGAGGAGACCGTCGTGGGTCGGGTTCGCGCCGTCCTCACCGTCCAGCGAGGGACCATGTTCGCGCTGGCGGTCGCCGCCGTCGCGCTGCGCTGGCGGTTCATCGATTTCCAGTCCGGGGACTACCGCACGTTCCTGGCGCGGTGGTGGGAGTTCCTGGCCACCAACGGCCACCTGGCCGGGCTGCGCGACGACTCGTTCTCCAACTACAACACCCCCTACCTCGCGCTGCTCGCGCTGGCCACCTACCTGCCCGTGCCCGCGCTCGCCGCCATCAAGACGATCTCGATCCTCGGCGACCTGGCCCTGGCCGGGGTCGGCTCCCGGATCGTGGCCCGGGTGCGACCGGCGTCGGCCTGGGCACCGGTCGCCGCGTTCGGCGCGGTGCTGTTCCTGCCGACCGTGGCCATGAACAGCGGCGTGTGGGCGCAGTGCGACTCGCTCTACGCCGCCGCGGGACTGGCCTGCGTGCTGTATCTGATGAAGGGACGCCCGTGGGTGGCGTCCGCCTGGTTCGGGGTGGCGTTCGCGTTCAAGCTGCAGGCGGTCTTCCTGCTCCCGGTGCTGGTCGGCGTGCTGGTGGTGAACCGGCACCGGCTGCGGACGCTGCTCGCTGCGCCGGCGAGCTTCCTGGCCTGCCTGGTGCCGGCGCTGCTCGCCGGGCGTTCGCTGGCCAGCCAACTGATGGTCTACCCGCTGCAGGTCACCGACTCCTCCGGGACGGGTGGCACCGTCGGGGCCGGTTCAGGCGGCGGGATGCCCCGCGGGAACCCGCCCGGCGGCGGCGCCCCGCCCGGTGGCCCGGGCGCGCCCGGAGGTGGCGGCACGGGCGGCTTCACCCTGAACGACGGGCAGAGCTTCACCCACAACGCCCCGACCCCGTACGCGTGGCTGCCCGCGGACGCGTCCGTGGCCTGGAAGTATGCCGGGCTCGCACTCACCGCCGCTGTCGTGCTGGCGTTCGGCGCGTGGCTGCTGGCGCGGCACCGCCGCCTGTCCTCCGGGCAGGTGCTGCTGGTCGCAGCGGCCTCGGCCCTAGTCGTGCCGCTGCTGCTGCCCGAGATGCACGAGCGCTACTTCTACCTTGCCGAGGTGCTGCTCGTCCTCGCCGGGTTCGTGGACCGGCGCTTCCTGCTGCCCGCGGCCGGCATCCAGTTCGCGAGCGTCACGACCTACCTGTCCTACCTGCTGGACCGCCCGGTGTTCCCCCTCGGGGTCGCCGCGGCGTTCGCCCTGGCCTCGGGAATCGGCGCCGCGGTACTGCTGGTGCTGGCCCTGAACCGTCCCCATCCCGCACCGACGACGCCGGAGGCCGCATCGCCATGAGAACTCTGGACGTTCCCTCGCCGGACCTCGTCCGGGTGCAGCGCGAGCCGTCCGGCAGCTGGGCGCACCCGGCCGGGACCGGCATCGAGGTGCGCTGCGAGCCCGAAGGGGCTGGGCTCCAGGTACTCGTCGGGGCACTGCCCGGGGTGGGCGTGAGCCGGGTGCAATTGCGGTGGCGGCGGAGCGTCCCCCCGGACGCCGTCGTGCTCGGGGACGCCTGGGAGCGCAGCTACGGCGACCTGGCCTGGCGGCCGCTGCACGCGGAGGCGCTGCACCCGTGGCTGGTGCTCGTGCACTCTCCCGGCTACCGCACGTGGGGCGCCGGTGTGGACGTGCGGAGCGGCAGCTTCGCGGGCTGGACGATCGATCCCGACGGAGTCTCGCTCTGGCTCGACCTGCGCGCCGGGGCCGATCCGGTGCTGCTCGGTGACCGGGTGCTCGCCGCCGCCACCGTTCGCTGGGTGGAGGGTGGGGACGGGCCGTTCGCCACGCAGTGCGCGCTCGCGTCCGCGGTGTGCCGGGACCCGCTGCCGGTCGGGCCGCTGGTCGGGGCGAACAACTGGTACTACGCGTACGGCCGCGACTTCGACGCTGACGCCGTGGTACGGGACGCCCGGACGATCGCCGAGCTGGTCGGCGACCACCCGGTTCGCCCGTTCGGGGTGGTGGACGACGGCTGGAGCGTCGACGGCACCGCGGACGGGCGGCCCGCCTCGGGCGGTCCCTGGGACGCCGGCCGGCCCGGGACGTTCCCGGACCTGGCCGAGGTGGCCGGGCGGATCGCCGCCGAGGGGGTCCGGCCCGGGATCTGGTTCCGGCCCCTGCAGCACCGGTTCGCACCGGACGCCGGCGGGCTGCGTCCGTGGCAGGGCGGCTGGGCGCTGGACCCGAGCCACCCCGCGACCATCGACCGGGTCGCCGCGGATGTCCGCCGGATCCGCGGGTGGGGCTACGGACTGGTCAAGCACGACTTCTCCACGTTCGAGGCACTCGGCCGGTGGGGCTTCCAGATGGGGCCGCGCCCGTGCGCGGACGACGTGCACGCGCACGACCGCACCCGCACCACCGCAGAGGTGCTGGTCGATCTCTACACCGCGATCCGGGAGGCCGCCGGTGACGGTGTCGTGCTGGGCTGCAACGTGGTCGGCCACCTCGCCGCGGGGCTGGTCGAGGCGCAGCGCACCGGCGACGACACGTCCGGCCGGGTCTGGGAGCGCACCCGGCGGATGGGCGTGAACACGCTCGCCTTCCGGCTGGCCCAGCACCGGCGCCTCTTCACCGTGGACGCCGACTGCGTCGCCAGCACCCCGAGTACCGACTGGGCGAAGAACCGGCAGTTCCTCGACCTCGTGGCCCGCTCCGGCACGGCCCTGTTCGTCTCGATCGAGCCCTCGACCCGCTCCGAGGCCATCGACGCCGACCTGTCCGCCGCACTGCGGCTGGCCCTGGACGGTGGCGCGCCCGGCGGGGTCGAGCCGCTGGACTGGCTGCACACCCTGACCCCGGCCCGCTGGCGGTGCGGCGCGGACGAGGTCGGCTACGACTGGTACGAGGCGGCCGGCGTCGACCCGTACGACCTCACCGACGGCAGCAATCCCTAGGAGGGCAACCGATGGAGAGCATCACCAAGAACCGGCAGCCGCCCGAGGTGCTGCGGGCGATGGTGGCGCGCGCGTACGGCGCCGACCAGGTCGTCGATGGCGACGACTTCGCCACCGAACTCGGCCACGGCTGGTTCAACGTCGCCTACCGGATCCGGCTGGCCGACGGCCGGGAGGTGGTGCTCAAGGTCGCGCCGCCGCCCCACGTCCGCGTGATGACCTACGAGCGCGACCTGATGGCCAACGAGGTGGCCGCGCTCGGGCTGGTGAGGGCGCGCACGGGCGTGCCCGTCCCCGTGGTCGACCACTACGACACCGCGCGCGACCTGTGCGACGCCGAGTGGTTCTTCATACCGTTCGTCGACGCGGAGAACTTCGGCGTGATCGACAAGACGGATGCGTTGACGCCCGTCCAGGTCGACGCCTACAACCGACTGCTGGGCGCGGCGAACGCCGAACTCAACACGATCAGCGGCCCGCACTTCGGGCGTTTGCACGGTCCGGGCTTCCCCACCTGGCGGGAGGCGTTCGCCTCGATGATCGATGACGTGCTGGCCGACGGCGAACGCCTCGCCGTCGACCTCGGCTGGAGCTACGGCCTGCTCCGGGGCCTGATCGCGGACCACCTGCCCCTGCTCGACGCGGTGACCGAACCGCGGTTCGTCGAGTGGGACCTGTGGGACGGCAACACGATGGTGCGGGACGGCCGGATCGTCGCCATCATCGACCACGAGCGCGCCTTCTACGGAGATCCGCTGATCGAAGCCGGGTTCACCGGCCTCGACCTGCCGGTGTTCGGCGACCCGTCCGCGTTCATCGGCGGCTACGGGCGGGCCCCGCTCACCGACGACGAACTCCGGCGCCGCCGCCTGTACACGCTCTACCTGATGCTGATCATGGTGATCGAAACCAGATACCGCGGCCATGACACCCCGGACGCCTACGACTGGGCTCGCAGCCGACTGGACGAGCTGATGGGCGGGTTCGGCATCACCAGGGACCGGTAGCGCCAGGTGCCGGAGAAGGGACTCGAACCCTCACGCCCATGGGGCACAGGAACCTAAATCCTGCGTGTCTGCCAGTTCCACCACTCCGGCCGGCGCGCCGCAGTCTACTGGTGGGGCGCCTCGGCGTGCGTGGCCCGCCGGTGCGCGACCCATATACCCCTGGGGGTATATGATCCTCGCGTGCAGACCGAGCAGATGACCACCGCCGCACCGACCACCGAGCCCGAACGCGAGCGTCTCGAGAACTTCCCGATCGGCGCCTTCGCGGTCGTGATGGGACTGGCCGGAAGCGCCGTCGCATGGCTCAAGGCCGCCGCGCTGTGGCCGGTCTCGCCCTGGGTCGGACGCGGCCTCGCGGTGCTCGCCCTCGCCGTCTTCGCCGTGATCGCCGGCCTCTACGCCGTGAAGGCGATGCGGTACCGCGCGGCGGTCACCGCCGAGTGGGGCCACCCGGTCAAGTCGGCCTTCACCGCGACCATCCCGATCTCGCTGCTGGTCACCTCGATCGCGTTCCTCGAGTGGGCCCACGGCCTCGCCGCCGTGCTCTGGTGGACGGGTGCCGTGCTGCAAGCCGCCGTGACGCTCTGGGTCGTCCGCACCTGGATCGCGGACGCGCGGATCGAGCACGTGCACGTCCACCCGGCCTGGTTCATCCCCGCGGTCGGCAACATGGTCGCCCCGATCGCCGGCTCCGTCCTCGCCCCGGCCGCGGTGAACTGGTACTTCTTCGGTATCGGGATCGTCTACTGGCTGGGCCTGCTGCCGATCGTGCTGAGCCGGCTGTTCACCGTCGGCACCCTGCCGCCGAGGCTCGCCCCCACGCTCGCGATACTGATCGCCCCGCCGGCGGTCGCCGCCCTGGCCTGGGTGCGGCTCGGCGGCGGCTTCGACGACCCGCTGGTGAAGATCCTGCTCGGCGTCGGGGTGTTCCAACTCCTGCTGCTCGCCGTGCAGGCGCCGGCGCTGCGCCAGATGCCGTTCGCGATCAGCGCCTGGGCCTACAGCTTCCCGCTGGCCGCGCTCACCGCCGCCCTGATCGGCTCGAGCGCCGCCGGCGGCATCGACTACAGCTGGTTCGCCGCACTCGTGCTCGCCCTGACCAGCGCCGTGGTCGCCGCGCTGGCCGTCCGCACCGGGATCGCCGTCGCACGGCAGGAGATCTGCCGGCCCGAGTAGGGCTGGACAGGCTCAACCGGGCGCGGTGGCCGGACGCAGCTGCGGGTCGTCCACGGCGAACGTGCGCACCGGGCCCGGCCCGGACTCCGCGGTCTCGAACCGGACGGTGACCCGCCCGATCCCCGAGCCCCAGACCCAGCCGGCGCCGTACTCGTCGTGGGCGACGTCCGAGCCCGGCAACCACCCCGCCGGACGCCGGGTCAGCGGCGCTTCCGCCTCCTCGACCACCCGGCCGGGGCTCCGGTCGGCCAGGTCGAACAGCGGCTCCTGCGCCACCTCGACCAGGCCGGACACGCCGACCCCGAGCAGGCGGACGCCGCCGGTGGTGTCGAGCCCGTCCAGCAGGTCCCGCGCCACCTGGGCGACCACCTCCAGCCGGTCCGTGGCGCCGTCCAGCGTGCGGGAGCGGCTCACCGAGGAGAAGTCCGGCCAGCGCACCTTCACCGTCATCGTGCGCGCGAACAGCTCCGCCTTCGCCAGCCGCTGGACCACCTGTGCCGCCTGCCGGTCGACGATCCCGCCCAGCACCGCCGCGTCGGCGATGTCGTGCTCGAAGGTGTCCTCGACCGAGATCGACTTCGTCTCCCGCTCCGGCTCGACCGGACGGTCGTCGTCCGCCCTGGCCAGCGCGTACAGGTGCTCGCCGCCGGACCTGCCGAGCTCGCGCACCAGCTCCGCCGACGACAATCGCTGCAGGTCGGCCACCGTACGCACCCCGAGCCGGGCCAGCCGGTCCATCGTGGCCGGGCCGACACCGGGGATCGCCCGCGCCGGCAGTGGCGCGATCGTGGCCACCTCGGTGCCGGGCGCGACCAGCCGGACGCCGTCCGGCTTCGCCAGCTCGCTGGCCACCTTCGCGATGAACTTCGAGCTACCCAGCCCCACGGACGCGGTCAGCCCGCCGGTGGCCGCGGTCAGCCGTGCCCGGAGGTCGGCCGCCAGCGCGAGCAACGAGCCGTCGTCGAGCGGCCGGTCCGGATCGGCCGCGAGGTCGACGAACGCCTCGTCCAGGCTGAGCGGCTCGACCAGCGGCGACAGCTCCCGCAGCAGCCCCATCACGATGCCGCTGGCCTCGCGGTACGCGTCGAAGCGGCCGGCCAGGAACGCCGCGTGCGGGCAACGCCGCCGGGCCTCGCTCATCGCCATCGCCGAGCCGACCCCGAACCGCCGCGCCTCGTAGGACGCCGTGGACACGACCCCGCGCAGGCCGATGCCGCCCACGATCACCGGCTTGCCGCGCAGGGACGGCTTGTCGCGCTGCTCGACGGCCGCGAAGAACGCGTCCAGGTCGAGGTGCAGCACCGAGGCCTGCGAGCGCACGGTCAGTCCAGCGATTCGAGGTAGGCGGCACCGCGGGGCGAGAGCCGGTAGCCGACCCGCAGGCTCTCGGTGAGCCCGAGCGCCTTCAGCCGGCGGATGTCGGCCTTCATCGGCGCGACCTCCCGGCCCAGCAGCGCAGCCAGCTCAGTGGAGATCACGCCGGGGTTGTCCCGGATCCACTCCAGGATCGGACGGGTCCACGCACCGGTGCGCCGGCCTGCGTCCAGCTTCGCCACCGCGGCGGTGAGCCCGGCCAGGTCGGTGGCGTCCGGCACCTGCTCGCGGAGTTCGACCCGCGGGTCCTCCCCCACCCAGGACAGCTGCACCCGGTAGACGTGGTCACCGCCCCGGCTCGCCCGGGGGCCCCTTCGTGACGGTCGCAGAGCGACCTCCTCAGGGAGCGGCGAAGAGACACCGACCGCCCCAG
>JAGQUI010000180.1 GCA_020438595.1 Propionibacteriaceae bacterium
AGACCACGTGGATCGCGGTGTTCAACGACGACGTGGACCCCGGCGCGACGTATGTCTTCGACCGCACCACGCACGAGGCCACGCTGCTGTTCCGCTCGCGTCCGTGGCTGGACCCGGACACGCTGGCCCCCATGACGCCCGTCGTGGTGACCTCCCGCGACGACCTGCCCCTGCACTGCTACCTCACGCTGCCGCGGGGGGAGACCGGCAACCTGCCGATGGTGCTGCTGGTGCACGGGGGGCCGTGGGCCCGCGACAGCTGGGGCTTCCTGCCCGAGGTGCAGATGCTGGCAAACCGCGGCTACGCCGTGCTGCAGGTCAACTACCGCGGCTCCACCGGCTTCGGCAAGGCGTTCACGCACGCGGCCGAGAAGGAGTTCGCCGGCAAGATGCATGACGACCTCATCGACGCAGTCGACTGGGCCATCGACGAGGGCATCGCCGACCCCGGCCGCGTCGGGATCTACGGGGCCAGCTACGGCGGCTACGCGACCCTTGTCGGCGTGACCTTCACGCCGGACGTGTTCGCCGCCGCGGTCAGCTACGTCGGGCCGTCCAACCTCATCACCCTGGTCGAGTCGTTCCCGGAGTACTGGAAGCCGCTGCTGGCGGGCACATGGTTCCGCTACGTGGGCGACCCCGACGACCCCGACGTGCGCGAGGACATGCGCCGCCGGTCGCCCATCACGTACGTCGACCGCATCGTGACGCCCCTGCTGGTGGTGCAGGGCGCCAACGATCCGCGCGTCACGAAGATCGAGAGCGACCAGATCGTCGACGGGCTGCGGGCCCGCGGCGTCGACGTGGAGTACATCGTCAAGGAGGACGAGGGGCACGGCTTCCTGAAGCCCGAGAACCGGATGGACCTGTACCGCGCCGTCGAGCGTTTCTTCGCCCGGTTCCTGGGCGGACGCGTGGCGGACGGGCCCGGGGACGCCTGAACCCGGCCCGGGGCCGGCTCCCCCGGCACCCGTTCGGGCTCCGCGCCCGGCCGACGGAGAAACCCCCCGAGCGTCACCACACGAGGTCCCCGGCGACCCCGGGCGCCGCTGCCGTACCCGCACGCGGGTGCGCATCGCGGGGATCCCCGACGGGCCGCGCACACGCCCGAGCGGGTGGTGGACGAGATCGTCACGTGCGACGACGATCTCACGCGCGCCGCCGAAGCACGCGGCACGCGCGTCCTTGCCCCTGGCCGAGAGGAGGCCGGTCTAGCCGCCGGCGCCGTTGCGCGACGCCCGCCAGCGGGCGACACCGCGCTCGATCGAGTCGATCAGGCGGGGGCGGAGCTCCACCGCGGGGATGATGTGGTCCACCGACCCCACCCGTTGCGCGCGCTCCACGCTATGGATCTGGTCGAACTCGGCCGCCACCTGCCCGAGCTTCTCGGAGCGCACCGACGAGCGTAGGTCGGCCAGCTCCTGACGCAGCCGGGCACGCTGGGCATCGTCGGCCTCCCCCGCGCGGCGCTCGGCCTCGACGACGCGCTCGTCCGCCTCGGTGCGGGCCCGCACGTCGCCCGCGAACACGACGGCCGCGGCCGGGGCGCCGCCGATCACCGACGCGTACGACCCCTCGACGGCGAACACCTCCATGTGGTCGTGGAGGGCGGACGAGAACACGACGAACGCACCGCCGTGGTACCGGGAGACCACGCAGAACACGATGGGGCCGTCGAAGTTGACCACCGCCCGGCCGATCTCGGCGCCGAACTCCAGCTGGAGGTTCCGCATCGACTCCGGCGAGCCGTCGAAGCCGGACAGGTTCGCCAGCACCACCAGCGGCCGGTTGCCGGACGCGGCGTTGATCGCCCGCGCGGCCTTCTTGCTCGACCGGGGGAAGAACGTGCCCGCGGTGTAGGTGTCCGGCCCGTCCGTGGGCGGGAACCCCGCTCGGGGCACCGGACGGCTCTCGATGCCCAGCACCGCCGCCGCGTAGCCGCCGATCCGGGCGTCCACGACGACCGCGGTGTCGGCGTCCGCCATGCCCGCCCAGCGCTCCACGCGCGCGTGGTCGGCGTCGCAGACCGCGGCGATCACGGTGCGGATGTCGAACGCCTTCTTCCGGTCCGGGTTGTGCTCGACGGAGAAGATCTGGCCCACCGTCGTGAAGTCGCTGCCCGCCATCTCGTGCGGGAAGTCCGACACGTCGCGATCGATCGGATCCGTGGTCGACGCCCGCCGCGGCCCTGCCTCGCCGGGCAGCACGAAGGTGTGGTCGTAGTGCCGCATCAGGATCTCGAACGCCCCGGCCAGGTCGGGTGCCCAGTACTGCGCCTGGCCGTTCGGGCCCATCACCCGGTCGTAGCCGCCGATGCCGAAGTTGTCCTCGGCGGACACTCCGCCGGAGAAGTCCAGCGACTGCTTGCCGGTGAGCACCATCGCCGAGTCCGGGGTCATCACGAGGATGCCCCTGGTGTGCATCAGCATGGTCGCCTCGGCGTTCCAGTACGGCTGGGCGCCCACGTTGATGCCCGCCACGACGACGTTGATCTCGCGCCCGGTCTGGGTGAACTCCACGATCCGGCGCAGGGCCGCGCCCACCCAGTCCATGTTCTCGGTGCCGGAGTCCATCGAGATCCGCGCCCCGGAACTGAGCGTGAACCACTCCACCGGCACGTCCAGCTGCTCGGCGAGGTCGAGCGCGGCGATGATCCGCCGGCACTCCGGCTCGGCCACCGCGCCCAGGCCGCGGGTCGGGTCACCGGACAGCACGATCCGCGTGATCCCCTCCGGGTACAGCGGTGTCGGCGTGGTCACCCGGGCGCAGATGATGCCGGCGCGGTTGCGTCCCGGCGGACGCTGCACCTCGACCAGCCGGTCCGGGCCGTCGTCGGTGGCCAGGTCGAGCTCGACCAGCGTCCCGCCGGGCCCGGCGAGGGTCTCGGACAGCTCGTAGGGGTAGACCAGGCCGCGCCGGCGTGCCCGCAGCACCCTGGCCGCGTAGTCGTCCAGCGGCTTCAGCGGCTCGGTGGGCGGCGCCTCGACGGACGCCACCACGCCCGAGCCCGCTTTCGCGCGGAACCGGATCGCCAGCCGGGCCGGCTGCAGGCCGTCCCGCACGAACGTGCCCTCGGCCAGCACCTCCTCGATGCCGGTGCCGTCCGACAGCGGCGTGATCTTGTGCTGCAGCGCGGTCACGTCGCGCAGGTCGAGATCGATCTCGGGCCACACGTAGACCCAGACGTGGTTCATGTCGAGCCGGCTACCGGCCGAGCCGCGGGCGGCGCGGGCGCGCCGGATCGCCTCCAGGCAGTTCTCCACCGCGCGCTCGGCGTGCGGCAGGCCGAGCAGCCGGCCCCGCGCGTCCCGGACGGCGGCCAGCTGGTTCACCTCCGCCATCGCGACCAGGCGGCGGTCGTCGGGGTTGGTCTTGGCCACGCAGTCGAACAGCAGGACGCCGCGTGGCGCGGGAATCCGGGTGGCGTCGAACTCGCCCAGCCGCCACAGGTTCAGCCGCCGGAACACCATCGGGTGCACGCCGCGCACCCGGGGGTCCTCGGTGAGGGTCCCCTCGGCGTCGGACCGGAACGTGACGTAGTCGGTCTCGCCGTCGGGGGCGCAGGCGGCCACCGTGATCCGGCGGACGCCGCCGGGCAGGTCCCAGCTGGACAGGCGCGGCCGCAGGTCGGCGGCCAGCTGCGCCCGGTCGGGCAGCGCCGGCCAGCCGACGTAGAGCTCGACGACGGCCTCCTGGCCGGGCTGCCGGGCCCGGAGTTGATCGGCGACGACCGCCGCGACCGGTCCGTCCGCGCCCAGCTCGGCGTCGGTGGCCAGGGTCGAGACCACGCGGGTGGGGCGCCTCGGCAGCACGTAGTCGGCGGTGACGACCGACCGGTTCGCGACGGTGAACGCGTGCACGCCGGAGAGCTCGTGGTCGCCGTAGTGCTTGCGGATCAGCACCTCGAGCAGCGGCTCGTGGGGGCTGACCCCGGCGCCGAGCCGCTCGGCGAGGGTGAGCACGAGCCGCTCCGGGATCGCGGACAACGCGGCTATGCGCCCGGCGTAGTCGGGGGCGTCCGGGTGGGCGGCGAGGTCGGCGACCTCGCTCGAGACGCGGGCGAGCACCTGCTCGCGCTCCGCGTCCACCTGGGGCTGGTCGAACCAGCGGAACCGCACCGAGCGGGCGACGTCGCTCACCGCGGGGAAGCGGCGCTGGGTGGCCCGGACCAGGCGCTCCAGCTCGCCGCGGGCGGAGGTGACCACGCCCTCTTCGGGGGCCGGCTCGCCGATCCACCGGTCCAGGACGGCGAGCACGACCTGCACGTCGGAGGCGACCCGCTGCTGGGCGAGGAAGATCCGGAACACGGCCTCCTCGAGCGCCGGCGTCCGCTCGGGCCCGGCGACGCCGTAGTGGGCGAGCGCCCGGCCGAGCCGCTCGACGAACGCGTCCGGCAACCCGGCGCGGGAGGCGTCCAGGCTCTGCAGGTAGCCGTGGAAGTGCTCGCGGTCGGAGTGGATCCGCAGCTCGGTGTTGTCCTGCTCGCCGGCCGGACGGTTCCGGCTCAGCCCGGCCAGGTCGGCGAACAGCGTGACCAGCCCGATCTCGCCGCTGAGCACGTCGGCGCCCTGCGCGCGCGCCTCGTCGCGGGCGGCGAGGTAGTCGGCCAGCACCCCCGCCGCGTGGTCGGTGTCGTAGCCCATCAGGTGCGCGGAGAGCTCGGTGAGCAGCCGCTGCGCCCGGGCCGGGGCGGACGGATCGGTCGCGGCCCCGGGCAGTTCGACCTCGGCCGGGCCGGCGGCCGCGGTCGCGTCGACCTCGCCCAGCGGCTCCAGCCGGACGAGCGGGGCCAGGCTCTCCACCTGGCTGCCGGTGATCACGTGCAGCTCGCGCACCCGGGCGCTGAACGGCGCGGCGATCACCGTCTCCATCTTCATCGACTCCAGCACCACGACCGGGGCACCGGCGGCGACCTCGTCGCCGACGGCGACCGGGGTCGCGACCACCAGCGCCGGGGCGGGGGAGCGCAGCACGCCGCCCTCGTCGCGGGAGACCCGGTGGGTGATCCCGTTCACCTCGACCAGGTGCACCGGGCCGTGGGTCTGGGTGACGATCCGGAACCGCTGCGAGCCCACGACCAGGCGTCCGTGCACCTCGTCCAGCCGCTCCAGGCTCGCGTCCACGACCGTCTCGCCGACCCGCACCCGGTAGCGGTCCGGGCCGGTGCGGAAGACAACCAGGGTGTGCGCGGCGCCGCGCAGCTTCAGGTCGACCGACAGCCCGGCGGAGTGCTGGGCCTGGGGCCGGCCGCCTTGCGCGGTCTCGAGCAGGCGGGCGATCTCCAGCCGTTCCGCCTCCTCGGACGCCTCGATCGCCGCGGCCACCAGGGCCACCCCGGAGAACCGGTCGGCGACCAGGCCGCCCCCGGCGCGGGTGCGGTCGATCCAGCCGGTGTCGGCCCACTCCTGGCCGTCGGCCGGCCCGGTGACCTCGGGCTGGTCGAGCAGTTCGAGGATGAAGCTCTTGTTCGTGGCCCCGCCGTCGATGATCACGGTGGTCTCGGCCAGTGCACGGCGGAGCCGTCCCAGCGCCTCGGCGCGGGTGCTGCCGGAGGCGATGATCTTGGCGATCATCGAGTCGAAGTCGGCCGGGATGGAGTCGCCCTCGGACACGCCGGTGTCCACCCGGATGCCGGGGCCGGCCGGGAAGTCCAGCCAGGTGATGGTGCCCGGCGACGGCGCGAAGTCGCGGTCGGGGTCCTCGGCGTTCAGGCGGGCCTCGATGGCGTGGCCCTGTTCGACCGGGCGATCGGCCAGGCGCCCGCCGGACGCGACCTGCAACTGGGCCTTGACCAGGTCGAAGTCATTGGTGACCTCGGTGATCGGGTGCTCCACCTGCAGCCGGGTGTTCACCTCCAGGAACGCGAACAGCCGGTCCGCCGGGTGGTAGAGGAACTCCACGGTGCCGGCGCCGCGGTAGTCGACGGCCAGCGCGAGCCGTTCGGCGGACGCCTTCAGCTCCGCGACCTGGCCGGCGTCCAGCAGGGGCGAGGCGGACTCC
>JAGQUI010000181.1 GCA_020438595.1 Propionibacteriaceae bacterium
CGCGATTGTCGGCACGGGCATCGCCCTGGTGATCTACCAGAACACGATCGGGCTCGATCCGGGGCAGATCGGCTGGCTGTCCGGTGCCCTGACCTTCTTCATCGCGATCGGCGCGCTCGTCGGCGGCAAGCTCGGTGACAGCTTCGGGCGCCGCTCGGTGTTCGTCGTCACCATGGCCCTGATCGTCGTCGGCGGTGGCCTGGCGACGTTCGCCACCACCTTCCCGCTGCTGCTCGCAGGCGTTGCCCTGATCGGGTTCGGCACCGGCGCGGACCTGCCTGTCTCGTTGGCGACGATCGCCGAGTCCAGCACGGACGCCAACCGCGGCAAGATCATCGGGTTCTCCAACATGTTGTGGCTGGTCGGCATCATCTCCGCGGTCGGGATCGCCACCTTCTTCGGCGGCCTGGGTCGCCTCGGCGGCCAGCTGCTGTTCGGCCAGGTCGCCGTGATCGCGCTGCTGGTCCTGCTCGCCCGCTTCACCATCCCCGAGACCCAGACCTGGCTCGACGCGAACCGGAACGGGGCCACCGCGTCGGCGCCGAAGGTGCGGGTGCGGGACATCCTCA
Source organism: Propionibacteriaceae bacterium (assembly GCA_020438595.1). Next base: position 570 of record JAGQUI010000181.1, read on the forward strand.
CCGGCCCCTACGCCCGTCTGTTCTGGGGACTGCTCGGCTTCTACGCGCTGACCAACCTCGCCGCCAACACCATGGGCCAGTTCACCACCTACATCTGGGTGAACGTCGTGGGCGTCGACGTGCAGCTGGCCTCCCTGATCGGCCTGGTGTCGCTTCCGGTGTTCCTGCTGTTCGGCCTGTGGTTCATGCGGATCGTCGACACCCAGTACCGGTTCGTCTACTTCACCGCCGGCGCGATCGCCTACGCGGCGTCCTTCTTCATCCCGGCCCTGTTCGGGTTCTCCTTCGCCACGATGATGATCTATACGATCCTGAACGGCATCGGTGGAGCGTTCGCCTTCGAGGGGATCATGAAGGTCTGGACGCAGGAGTCGTTCCCGACCATGGTCCGGGCCACCGCGCAGGGCACCATCCTGGCCGTCGCCCGCTTCTCCGCGGCGATCCTGGCGGTGTGGACCCCGCTGATGCTCAACAGCGGCCCGCAGTGGATGTTCGCCGGCCTCGGCCTGGTCGTCACCGTCGGTGTCACCATCGCCTGGGTCGTGTTCCACAACGCCCCGCGCAACCAGTTCGACACCGAGTCCGAGACCCTCGTCGACAGCGTCGTGCCCGCCGCAGTCGTCGAGGCCTGAGGAGCCGGTCCGCATGAACAACACTGACCCGGTGGCCGCCCTGGCCACAGCCGAACCGATCGGGGCCACCCCCGACACCGGACCGGCCCCGATCCTGTCCACCCGATTCCGGCTGGACGAGGGCCACGGAATGCCGACGCGCGCCACCCTGCACGCGACCGCACACGGCATCTACGAGGCGAGCCTCAACGGCCACCGGGTCAGTCACGCCCTGTTCACACCGGGCTGGACCGCCTACGAGTGGCGCCTGCAGGTGCACAGCTTCGACGTCACCGGCCTCCTGGCCGATGACAACCGGCTGGAGTTCCTGCTCGGCAACGGCTGGTGGCGCGGCAACCTCGGCTTCGCCAGCGCGAACGCCAACTACGGCGACCGGCTCGCCCTGCTCGCCGGCTTGGACGTCGAGTACGCCGACGGGCACGTCCAGCAGGTCACGACCGGCCCGGACTGGACCGGCGCGACGTCGCGGGTGCTGGCGAACAGCCTCTACAACGGTCAGACCATCGACTTCGGCCACGCGACCGAGCCGCTGCCGGTCGAGGTGGTCGGCTTCGACCGCACCCCGCTCGTCCCGGCCGTCGGCCCGAGCGTCCAGCGGCAGGAGACGCTACGCCCGCAGCAGATCTGGACCGCACCCTCCGGTGCCACCCTGGTCGACTTCGGCCAGAACCTCGTCGGCTGGCTCCGCTTCACCGTCCAGGGGCCGCGCGACACCCGGATCCAGCTGCGCCACGCCGAAGTACTGATCGACGGCGAACTCGCCACCGAACCCCTCCGGGAAGCCGCCTGCACCGACGTCGCGATCCTGTCCGGCGCCCTCGACACCTTCGAACCCACGCTGACCTTCCACGGCTTCCGCTACGCCGAGGTCACCGGCTGGCCCGGCGAACTCACCGCCGACGACATCGAAGCGGTCGTCGCCCACTCCCAGGTGCGCCGCACCGGCTGGTTCGACTGCTCCGACGCCCGCGTCAACCAGCTGGTCCACAACGCCATCTGGGGCCAGAAGGGCAACTTCCTCGAAGTCCCCACCGACTGCCCGCAACGCGACGAACGGCTCGGCTGGACCGGCGACATCGCCGCCTTCGCCCCCAGCGCCAGCTACGCCTTCGACGTCGCCGACTTCCTCCACAAGTGGCTCCTCGACCTCGCCGCCGAAACCCGCGCCGCCAAAGGCATCGTGCCCCTCGTCGTGCCAGACGTGCTCAAGCACGGCCACCTGCCCGACGACCTCGAGGTCGACTTCACCGGGCCGTTCGCGATCTGGGGCGACGCCGCCGTCTGGGTGCCCCAGGCACTGTGGCAGGCCTACGGCGATCCCGACCGGCTCGCCGCCCACTACCCGGCAATGACCATGCACCTGGATGGGATCGAGGCCAAGCTCTCCCCCACCGGCCTGTGGGACACCGGCTCCCAACTCGGCGACTGGCTCGACCCCGACGCCCCGCCGGAGAACCCCGGCCAGGCCAAGGCCGACCCCGGCGTCATCGCCACGGCGTGCCTGTACCGCTCGGCGTCCTTCGTCGCCGAAGCCGCCCGCGCCCTCGACCGCACCGCCGACGCCGAGCGCTACCAGCGGCTGGCCGACCACACCCGCGCCGCGTTCAACGCCCACTACGTCGCCCCAGACGGAGTGATCACCTCAGACTGCGCCACCGTGTACGCGCTCGCGATCTGCTTCGGCCTGCTCGACCAGGACACCGAGACGGCCGCCGGCCAGCGGCTCGCGCAGGTGGTCACCGAGGCCGGCCACCGAATCTCCACCGGTTTCGCCGGCACCCCGTACGTGACCTGGGCGCTCAGCCGCACCGGCCACGTAGAGGACGCCTACCGGCTGCTGCTGCAGACCGAGTGCCCCTCCTGGCTGTACTCGGTGTCCATGGGCGCCACCACCGTGTGGGAACGCTGGGACTCCCTGCGCCCCGACGGCACCCTGAACACCGGCATGATGACCAGCTTCAACCACTACGCCCTGGGCGCGGTCGTCGACTGGCTCTACCAGGTGGTTGCCGGCATCCAGCCCGCCGCACCGGGCTACGCCGCCGTCCGGTTGGCCCCCACCCCCGGGCCCGGCCTCACCCACGCCAGCGCCGCACTCGACACCCCGCACGGCCGCGTCGCCTGCGGCTGGCTCCGGGTCGCGAACGTCGTCGAGGTCCGGGTCACCGTCCCCGACGGCGGCACCGCCACCCTTGTCCGGCCCGACGGCACCGAACAGGCCGTGCCCGCCGGCAGCCACACCTTCCGCTGGGAACCCACGCCCACCGCTCGATGAGAACCGAAGGACCATGACCGACACCGCCACGACCGGTTTCCACCCGCTCTACCAGGCCCGCCTGCACCTCCTCGACGGAGTCGCGCCTCCCGGCGTTGCCGACACCCCGGAGACCCTCGAACGACGGCAGGCCTTCGACGCACCCTTCGCCGACCCCGGACTGCCCGAGGCGCGCACCGAGAACCCAGAGGTCCCCGGGCCGAACGGGCCGGTCCCCGTCCGGATCTACCGGCCCCTGCACCAGTCGGACGAGCCGGCGCCCGGCCTGGTCTGGATGCACGGCGGCGCCTTCATGCTCAACGACCTCGACGTGCCCGAAGCCGACCACTTCGCTCGCCAGATGGCGCACCGGACCGGCACGGTCGTGGTCTCGGTCGACTACCGGCTGTGCAACGAGACCGTCCACTTCCCCGTCCCCCACGACGACTGCTACGCCGCCTACACCTGGGTACGCCAACACACCGAGGACCTCGGCCTCGATCCCGCACGGATCGCCGTCGGCGGTGGCAGCGCCGGAGCCAACCTGGCCGTCTCGGTCGCGCTCCACGCGTCCGAGACCGGCCAGGCACCGTGGCAGATGCTGCTCGCCTACCCGGTGATGCACGCCGTCCTCCCGCCGGCCAGCGACGAACTGCGAGCCGCGCTCGCGATCACCCCGGCCGCGATCCGCTATACCCAGGAGGTCGGCGGCGCCATCAACGAGTTCCTGATGGACCGCCCGCTCACCGCCGCCACGCCCTACGACTTCCCCGCACTCGCCACCAACCCCGCGAAGTTCCCGCCTGCCTACATCGAGAACTCCGAGTTCGACGACCTGCGCGCTTCCGGCGAGGCCTTCGCCGACCAGCTCCGCACCGCCGGAGTGGACGTCGAACAGGTCACCGCCAAGGGAGTCCCCCACGGCCACCTCAACGCGGTCGGCTCCCCCATGCTCGAAGCCGCCTACACCCGCTTCGCCAGCCGACTCCAGAACGGACCCAGCCATGACTGACCTCGACCAGATCACCCCGGCCCAGGACCTCACCGGCATCGTCGGCTGGCGGTTCCTCTACACCTACGCCAACGGCTGGATCTACGAGCTCTACATCAAGAACGAGCACACCATCGACTACCGCATCCACACCGGCCACGTCGGCGGACGCTGGGTCCGCGACCAGGCCGTCGACCTCGTCCAGCTCTGCGAGGGCGTCTACAGGATCTCCTGGACCGAGCCCACCGGCACCAGCGTCGTCGTCAACGTCATGCCCGGCCTGCGGCGGCTCCACGGCACCATCTTCTTCCCGCAGTGGATCGCCCAGGACGGCAGCAAGACCGTCGTCTACCAGAACGACCACCTCGACGAGATGCGCGCCCACCGTGACGCCGGGCCGACCTACCCGATCAAGGTCGTCCCCGAGTTCGCCCAGATCCACCTGGCCGAGAACATGGGCACCGACAACGAGGACGTCATCGCCACCGGACCGGAGAACCTCCCCGCCGGCTACGTCTCCGGCGCAACTGACAGCGTGGCCCGGGGGGTTCTGTCAGGGTCTCCCACAGCGGCGGTTCACCCGGTTGCATCACTACTGTCGCCGCTCGGGAAGTCCGCCAGCGGAAGACCGCACCACAACTCCCAGGAAGACAAGAGGAACACCATGCGAGCAGTGCAGTTGTACGGTGCCCACGACGTACGGGTCGTCGACGTCCCGATGCCCGCGATCCGCGAGGACGGCGACGCGATCATCCAACTGGCCGCCGCCTGCGTGTGCGGCTCCGATCTGTGGGCCTACCGCGGGATCGACCCGATCAGCGACCCGATCACGGTCGGCCACGAGTACTGCGGCACCGTGGTCGAGATCGGCCCTTCGGTGACCACGGTGAAGGTCGGCGACTTCGTGGTCGGTTCGTTCTTCGCCTCCTGCGGGGTGTGCGAGATCTGCCGGTCCGGCTACCCCAGCGGCTGCATCCACCGTGTGGGCATGGGTGGGGAGAACTGTCAGGCCGAGTACGTCCGCGTCCCGATGGCCGACGGCACCCTGGTCGCCACCCCGGGCCAGCCTGAACCCGATCTGATCCCGCACCTGCTCGCCGCCTCCGACGTGCTCGGCACCGGCTGGTTCGCCGCCAAGGCCGCCGAGGTCGGACCCGGCAAGACCGTCGCCGTGATCGGCGACGGCGCCGTCGGCCTCCTCGGTGTCCTCGCCGCGAAGGAACTCGGCGCGGAGCGAATCATCGCCATGAGCCGCCACACCGACCGGCAGAAGCTCGCCATCGAGTTCGGCGCCACCGACATCGTCACCGAACGCGGCGACGAAGGCGTGGCGAAGATCAAGCAGATGACCGACGGGCTCGGCGTCCACAGCGCACTCGAGGCCGTCGGCACCCAGGAGTCGATGATGCAGGCCATCCGATCCACCCGCCGCGGCGGCCACGTCGGCTACGTCGGCGTCTCCCACGACGTCAACCTGCCCGGCCTCGAGCTGTTCTTCAGCCACGTCCACCTGCACGGCGGCCCCGCCCCCGTCCGCGCGTACCTGCC
>JAGQUI010000182.1 GCA_020438595.1 Propionibacteriaceae bacterium
TTCTTGCCGCCCACGGTCAGCACCACGTCGTCACCGTCCCGCTCGAACTTCACGTTCTCGACATTCTTCGGGTCGAGCACTTCCTCGACGGTGACGTTCTCGCCGTCATCGTCGGCATCGGCGTCTTCGACGTCCTCCTCGACCAATTCGGTGGGCTCCGCGTCCTCCGGGGTGGCCGGCGACTCCGGCTCGGGGTTCGGCACCGCCTTCACCGGTGCACCGGCAGGCTTGCGGCCTTTGCGCTTCGGGGCCTCGACAACCGCCTCTTCAGTAGCGGAAACGGCGGCAGCGCGGGCACGTGGGGTCACAGGCTCACCTCTCAACAGAGCGTTCAAGGGCGCACGACAACCGGGGGTTGTCAATAGTTCGCGGCCCCATTGTGCCACGAACCCCCTCTCCGCCCAAGCCCGGCCATGAGGGAACCACCGATTCCCTAAGGTGTGGGGCATGCCCGAACCCGTCCGGCCGCCGGTCGCACCGCGCCGACCCGAGACCCGCGTCCACCACGGCGACGCCGTCGAGGACCCGTACGCCTGGATGCGCGACAAGGACGACCCCGTCCTCCTCGACTACCTCGTCGCCGAGAACGCCTGGACCGAGGCCGCCACGGCCCCGCTGGCCGGCCTGCGCGAGGAGATCTTCGCCGACATCGCGGCGCGGACGAAACAGACCGATCTGAGTGTCCCCGAGTTCGTGCGGCACCCGGGCCTGGGCGAGTTCTGGTACTACGCGCGCACCACGGAGGGCCTCGACTACCCGAGCCTGCACCGCTGCCCCGCGCACGGCCGCGACTCGCTGCCCGATCCGGCCGAGGGCCCGCCCGCGGGAGAGGAAGTGCTGATCGACGTGCAGGCCCTCGCCGCCGGCGAGGAGTACTTCGCGCTCGGCTGCTTCGAGGTCTCCCCGGACGGCCGCCGGGCCGCCTACTCGACCGACACCGAGGGCGACGAACGCTACCGCCTGCAGTTCCTGGACCTGGCCACCGGCTCCCTGCTCGCCGACGAGGTCGCCGAGGTCGCCGCGGGCGGCTGCTGGGCCGGCGACGGCGCCTTCTGCTACCTCACCGTCGACGACGCCTGGCGTCCGGACCGGCTGTGGCGGCACCGCCTCGGGAGTACCGGCGACGACGAGTTGTTGCACACCGAACCGGACGAGCGGTTCTGGCTGGGCGTCGACTGCTCCCGCGACCACCGCTGGGTGCAGCTCGCCGCGGCCAGCAAGACCAGCACCGAGGTGTGGCTGCTCGACGCGACCGACCCCGCATCCCGCCTGCGCTCGGTGGCGCCGCGCCGGGACGACGTGGAGTACGACGTCGAGATCGCCACCGACCGGCTGTTCATCGTGCACAACGACGGCGCGCCGGACTTCGCCCTCGCCGAGGCTCCCCTGGACGCCACGTCAGCCGAGGCGTGGCGCGAGTTGCGGGCGGGCGAGCCGGGCGTCCGACTGCTCGGCGTGACCGCCTACGACCGGGTGCTGGTGCTCGGCCTGCGCCGGGACGGGCTCCAGGTCGTTGCGCTGCGGTACCGCGACGCCGCCGGCGACGCCGGGCCCGAGGTGCCGATCGAGTTCGACGAGCCGCTGCACCACGTGGACGCCGACGACGGCGACGAGGCCGACACCGACCGGATCCGGCTGCACTACCAGTCGATGGTGACCCCGGACGAGGTGATCGAGTACTCCCTGGCCGACGGGTCGCGCAGGCTGCTCAAGCGCCGTCCCGTGCTCGACCACCCGGATTTCGGCCCGTACCGGCCCTCGGACTACGTGCAGCGCAGGGAGTGGGCCATCGCGGCGGACGGCACCCGCGTGCCGATCTCGCTGGTCTGGCGGGCGGACACCCCGCTGGACGGCACGGCCGGCTGCCTGCTCTACGGCTACGGGGCGTACGAGATCAGCACCCCGCCGACGTTCTCCATCGCCCGGCTCAGCCTGCTCGACCGCGGCTACGTCTACGCCATCGCGCACGTCCGCGGCGGCGGCGAGCTGGGCCGGGCCTGGTACCTGGACGGCAAGCTCGCGGCCAAGGAGAACACCTTCACCGACTTCGTCGCCTGCGCCCGGCACCTGGTCGAGCGCGGCTACACCTCCCCCGCCCGGCTGGCCGCGGAGGGCGGCAGCGCGGGCGGCCTGCTGATCGGGGCCGCGGTCAACCTCGCGCCCGAGGCCTTCGCCGCCGTGCACGCCGCCGTCCCGTTCGTGGACGCCCTGACCACGGTCCTGCAGCCCGAACTGCCGCTCACGGTGAGCGAGTGGGAGGAGTGGGGCGACCCGCTGCACGACCCGCAGGCCTACGCCCGGATGCGCGGCTACTCGCCGTACGAGAACATCCGCACCTGCCGGTACCCGGCGATCCTGGTCACGACCAGCCTGAACGACACCCGGGTGGAGGTCACCGAGCCGGCGAAGTGGGTCGCCCGGCTGCGGCACGACTCCGGGTCCGATCGCCCGATCCTGCTCCGCACCGAGCTCGTCGCCGGCCACGGCGGGGCGTCCGGCCGCTACCACGCGTGGCGCGACACGGCCTTCGAACTGGCCTGGCTGATTGACGCCACCACCCCCGTTTCCTGAGAGCATCCCGTACTGCTGCTGAGAGCCGGGGACGGCGGTAGGGCCCACGGTCACATCCGACGTACAACCGTGGTCTTGATCTCGTCCCCGGCACTGTGTTCCGGGGCCCGTCCGGCGTTTTGCAGGCAGCGAAACGGACCCCTCGCACGTTGTACTGATGACGAGCGAAAGGGAACCACGCATGATCGCAACGGCACATCGGGTCCGCACCACCGACGGCATCGACGGCAAGGACGCGGTTGGTCTCTACCTGGACGGAATCGCCAAGACCCCCCTGCTGACCGCAGAGGAGGAGGTCCAGCTGGCGAAGCTGATCGAGGCCGGTCGTTACGCGCACGCCATCCTCGACGGCACGCTGGACGAGGACGAGTCCGCGCTGCGCCACGTGGACGCCACCGAGGACGAGCTGCGCCAGATCGCCCGGGAGGGCGACGCGGCCATGCAGCGGTTCATCACCGCGAACCTCCGCCTCGTCGTCTCCGTGGCCCGCAAGTACGGCCGCGCGCAGATGCCGCTGCTCGACCTCGTGCAGGAGGGCAACACCGGCCTGATCCGCGCGGTGGAGAAGTTCGACTACAGCAAGGGCTTCAAGTTCTCGACCTACGCCACCTGGTGGGTGCGCCAGTCGATCTCGCGCGGCATCGCCCAGCAGGGCCGGATCGTCCGCCTGCCGGTGCACGTCGCCGAGCAGGTCAACCAGGTCTCGGCGGTGCGCCGCACGCTGGAGCGCCGCTTCGGCCGCGAGCCGGAGCTGTGGGAGATCGCCGACGAGCTCGGCGTCGCCGAGGAACAGGTCGTCGACCTGCTGCGGCTCTCCCGTGACCACGTCAGCCTGGACGCCCCGGTCGAGGAGGACGGTGACACCGCGCTCGGCGACCTGCTCGCCCGCGAGATGTCCCCCGGCCCCGACGAGGTCGTGCTGGACGCGGAGGACCGGGCCCGCCTGGACAACATGCTCTCCAGCCTCGACGAGCGCTCGGCCGATGTCGTGCGCCGCCGCTACGGCCTCCTCGACGGTCGTCAGGCCAAGCTGGCCGACATCGCCGCCGTGTGGGGCATCACCGCCGAGCGCGTCCGGCAGATCGAACGGCACGCCATCTCCAAGCTGCGCGGGGACTCCGAGGCCGCATAGGCCCCGGGGATCCAACATCACCCCACGAAGCCGGAAGGCCCCAGGTCACTCGACCTGGGGCCTTCCTGGGTGTCAGGGGTGGATCAATCGGTGTCCACCAGCCGGATCAGGCCCTCCTGGGCACAGGAGGCGGCGAGGCGTCCGGCCTGGAACAGCCGGCCGAAGCTGAACCCGAGGCCGGAGGACGCGGACGGCGAGACCTGGTCGTAGAGCAGCCACTCGTCCGCCCTCGCGGGCCGGTGGAACCACATCGAGTGGTCGATCGAGGCCACCTGCATGTTCGGGCCGGCGAACTCCACCGGGTGCGGCACGGTGCTGACCGCGAGCAGGGTCAGGTCGCTGGCGTAGGCGAGGAAGGCCTGGTGCAACTGGGGATCCTCGGGCAGCCCGCTCTCGGCGCGCACCCACACCTTCATCTCCGCGTCCGAGTGGCCGGCCGCGCTGAGGGTGGAGGTGTCGGAAGCGAACCGCGTCTCAAGCACCCCCCACTCCTGGCGCCACGCCTCGGCGGCCCGCCGCGACCGGGCGCCGAGCACCTCCGACAGCGGCGGGCAGGCCTCGGGTGGCGGCACCCGCACCGGCGCCGCGTCCGCGTGGTCGAGGCCGGGCTCGAGCTCGTGGTAGGAGCACACCATCGAGAAGATCACCCGGTCACCCTGGTCGGCCACGATCCGGCGCGCGGAGAAGCTGGCTCCGTCCCGGGTGGTCTCGACGCGGTAGCGGATCGGCGTCCCCGATTCCCCCGCCCGCAGGAAGTAGGCGCCGAGGGAGTGTGCGACCCGGCCCTCGGGAACGGTCCGGTAGCCCGCGACCAGCGCCTGGGCCAGCACCTGGCCGCCGAACACGCGTTGCCGCGCGGAGCCCCCGTCCCGGCCGAGGAACGTGCTCGCGCCGGTCTCGTCGAGTTCGAGGATCCCGATCAGTTCGTCGACGGAACCGGGCACGACTAGCGCCGGAAGTCGGTGGGCGGGTCCTGCTCGGCGAGGAACTGCTCGACCGCGGCCCCGATCTCGTTGGCGCTCGGCACCGAGGCGGCGCCGCTGTCGCTGAGCCGGTCGTACTGCTCCTCCAGCGCCGCCACGACGGCCGGGAAGTCGGCGTCCTCGGCGGTTTCGGACTCGATGCTGGCCAGGTTGGTCGTGATCCGCTCGGCCAGCAGCTCCAGCGGGAACTCCAGCCCGGCCGCCTCGGCCGCCCGCCGCAGCACCGCATCGGTGGCCTGCGGGAAGGCCGCCTGCGCCAGGTAGTGCGGGACGTGGGCGACGAAGCCCTGCCCGAGGATCCCGGCCTCGCCGGCCCGGAACTCCAGCACGTGCGAGAAGCTGCCCGGCAGCTGCACCCGATCGATCCACACCGGATTGCCGCTCACGGTCTCCGGGTCGGTGGAGTGTGCGGTGACCAGGGTCGGGCGGGTGTGCGGCACGGCCATCGGCACGCCGGCCAGCGTGATCAGCCGCGAGACCCCGAGCCGCTCCGCGATGCCGAGAACGGCCGCGGACGTGCGGTTCCACTGGGTGTCGGGCTCCGGACCGGTGAGCATCAGGAACGGGGTGCCGTTCGCGTCCAGGAGCCGGTGGATGACCAGCGCGTAGTCGGTCATCGAGACCCAGTGGTTGGTGTCGAAGACCATCTGCGGACGGCGGGAGCGGTAATCGTGCAGCTGGTCGTGGTCGAACTCGACGAGCACCTCGTGCTCGCACACCTCGAGCAGGTAGTGGCCGGCGCCATGGGTCACCGAGCCGGCGTCGATGTAGCCGTCCAGCAGGTGCAGCATGGCAGGCGCCGTACCCCGCACCGCTTCCCACAGGTCCGGGTTGAACGTGTACAGCAGCCGAGGATCCAGCACCCGGCCACTGTACCCCGCGGCCCCCTCCGGGCCGCGGCTTTGCGCTCTGGGCTGACGGCCGCGCGTGGCGGTCAGGACCCGATCAGCCGGAACCAGCTCGGGCCGGGCGCGCGGCCCCGGATGGTCGGGTTGAACTCGCCCAGCCGGGAGCCGAGCTCGGTGAGCAGCTCGATCGTCCGTCCCGCGGCCGGGTTCGTCCGGGCACCGTCGCGGATCAGCGCCACGATCCGGCGGTACGGAGTCGGGTTGGTCGGCCGGACGTAGGCGATGTCGAAGCCGGACCAGCCCACGGCGAGCTGGGGCACCAGCGCGAGCCCGACGCCGGCGGCGACAAACGCCAGTCCGGTGACGTGGTCCTGCGCGCGCGCCACGTAGCGCGGGGTGAACCCGGCGCCGGCGAAGGCGTGGGCGACCAGCCGGGTCGCG